>CALXFF010000017.1 GCA_944387525.1 uncultured Clostridia bacterium
GTAAGAAAATTGAAGACGATATAGATGTATACTAAAATTCATCCAATTATTACCATTTTAGTGTCCCTACGTCAGGATACAATTGATTATCTAAGAACTTTTAATCCTCTGGGCGGAGACATGGATTCTATCATTGAGGACGTGCTGGGAAGCATTTAACCATGACAGAATAACTGCTAAACTTTCAATCCCGTAACTATAATGTAGCTACGGGATTTTTAAAATTAAAAATATCAAAAAATAAATTAATAATATTGAAAAATAGAACTTATTATGATATAAGAAAATTAATAAAAAATAAAAGGAAAAATAAAATTGTGATAATTATAATTATAATAATATTAACAGTATTAATTTTAATAATGGCAATAAACTTTTATATAATAAAATCAACTGAAAGCAAAATAAAAAATGCAAAAGAAATAAAAGAAAAAGATATTGACTGTATATTAATATTAGGTGCTGGAATATGGGGAAATAGACCAAGCTATATGTTAGAAG
This sequence comes from uncultured Clostridia bacterium, assembly GCA_944387525.1. Lineage (GTDB taxonomy): Bacteria > Bacillota > Clostridia > TANB77 > CAG-508 > CAG-269. The sequence continues at coordinate 502 of CALXFF010000017.1, forward strand.
ATAGATTGCTAGAAGGAGCAAATCTATACAATAAAAAAATAGCACCCAAAATTATTGTTAGCGGAGATCATGGAAAAAAAGAATATAATGAAGTAAAAGTAATGAAAGACTTTTTAATAGCAAAAGGAATTCCAAGCAACGATATTTTTATGGATCATGCCGGATTTTCTTCGTATGACAGTATGTACAGAGCAAAAGATATATTCAAAGTAAAAAAATTAGTTATAGTAACACAGAAATACCATCTTTATCGTTCTTTATATATAGCCAAAAAACTGCAATTAAAAGCATATGGTATTAAAGCTGACAGAAGAAAATATAGAAAACAAACTTATAGAGAATTAAGAGAAATATTTGCAAGAAATAAGGACTTTTTTAAATGTATATTAAAACCAAAACCTAAATATTTAGGAGAAGAAATACCTATTACAGGTAATGGCGATACGACTAATGATTAGGAGGATAAAATGAAAGTAAGCATAATTTATGATAGTATTACAGGGAATACTAAAAAACTAGCAGATTTATTAAAAGAGAAATTTTCAAACATAGTAGAAATTGATGAAGCAGATATAGTTTTTGTAGGTTCATGGACAGATAAAGGAAATCCAAGTCAAAAAATTCAAGAAGAATTAAAAAGGATAAAAAATAAGAAAATATTCTATTTTGGTACATGTGGTTTTGGAGGAAATAAAGAATATTTTGATATGCTATTTGAAAGAGCCAAAAAATTTATAAATGAAAGTAATGAAATCATTGGACATTTTTATTGCCAAGGGAAAATGCCAATTAGCGTTAGAAAAAGATATGAACAAATGCTAAAAGATAATCCAAATGATGAAAAGATGAAGAAAAACATAGAAAACTTTGACATGGCTTTAAATCATCCAAGTAAAGAAGATTTAGAAGATTTTAATATAGCAATAGAAAAAACTATAAAAATATAAGATAGAGGGGGATACAAATGAAAGAAGAAGATGTAAAAGAAGTAAAAAATCAAGAGGAAAACAAAAAAGCAGAGGAAACACCAAGTGGCTCAACATACAGAAAAGTAGAAAACAAAAAACACAGAACAGGAATAACGCTTAAAAGATTTATATTTTTAGTATTTGCAATTGTATTAGTAATAATATTAATTATAGGAATTAGATGGAGAATATTGTATAATATGCAAGAAAGATATAATCAATCAACTCTTGAAAATAATTGGCATTATTATTCAGACTCAGAAGATACAATAATGAATGTATATCGAAAAGGAACAATATGGAAAATGAATACTAGACAAAAAAATGGTGAAGGAAACTTAACATTTTGGAGAGATACAAGTACAGGAGAAGCATATGTATTTTTTGAAAATCCTATAAAAAAATACAAGAAAGATGAAGGAGCAATTATACCAGATTTACAACCATCAAGTTTAAGTACAAATGACAATAGTACGAGAATATTAATGGCTGCTACACCTATTATGTGGATAGGAACAGGAGAATATGATGGAAAAGATTGCTATACAATTAAGGCAGAAGGTCATGAGGAATATATTGATAAAGAAACAGGTCTTTTACTAGCGGTTTTCCAAGACAGCAAACAAATAAGAAGTGTAGAATATGAATTTGGAGAAGTAACAGATGAAGATATTGCAAAACCAGATTTATCACAATATGAATATATGGAATAAAAATATAATATATAAAAAAGATATTTAAAAAAGTCAGTAGTACCAAAGAACTATTGACTTTTCTTAATATAAAAGCATATACCCCTATATTGACAATATACCCTAATAGGGTATATTATAATAATGCAAAAAAATCTAATATTCTTAAAGAGCAAAATTTTTAATATTTTATGTTTAGAAAGAATGAAAGGAAGTGAACAAAATGGAAAAAAAGACAACTAAAAGAAATGAAGAAACTAAAAAACAATTGACAAATCGACTGAATAGAATCGAGGGACAAATTAGAGGAATCAAAAAAATGATAGAAGAAGATAGATATTGTAATGATGTATTAATACAATTAGCGGCAGTAGAAAGCTCCGTTAAAAGTCTATCAAATCAAGTATTAGAAACTCATTTACTAACTTGTATTTCAAATGAAATAGAAAAAGGAAATCTAGAAGTGATAGATGAATTAATAAGTCTTTTTAAAAGATTTAACAAGTAAATATTTTAAACACTATAAAAAGTTTTATGCGTAAATTTATATATAAATTAAATTATATATTATTTAAACTATCTAGTTAAATTGTATATCTAACTAGAAATTAAAATAAAAAAGAAAGGTTGTGAATTTTATGAAAGAAATGATTTTTAATGTAGAAGGTATGATGTGTGAAGGGTGTGAAAACAGGATAAAAAATGCAGTAAGTTCAATTGATGGAGTGATAGATGTTTCTGCAAAACATGATACAGGCAAAGTTAAGGTTATTGCAAGAGAAAATGTTACAGAAGAGATGGTTAAGGAGAAAATTGAGGATTTAGATTTCACAGTCGTAAAATAGCAATTCTTTTCCAAGAGACTTTGAAGTTTGAAGCAAACATAACAATGTAAAACAAAAACACTAGAAATGAAAAGTTAAAAGTGGCGTCCCTAAAGTGACCAAAAATGGTCAGTCCGAACCTGTCCCCAAACTGACCAAAGAAAGGAGGAAACAAAATATGAAAAAGACAGTATTAAATATTGAAGGAATGACATGTAGTGCCTGCTCAAATGGACTTGAAAAATATTTAAATAAACAAAAAGGAATACATAGAGCAGAAGTGAATTTAGTAATGGCAACAGCATTAATTGAATATGATGACAACCTAAAAATAGAAGATTTAAATAAAATGGTACAAGGAGCAGGATTTAAAAGTCTAGGTGAAAGAAATGATAAAAAAGAAAAAAGAAATGAACTAAAAAAAGTCATAATTTTTTCAATCCTAGGAGTCATATTAATGTACATATCAATGGGAGCAATGATTAATCTTCCAGTACCAGAAATTATAGATATGAACAAAAATCCAATTATATACTCAATAGTAATTGCAGTCTTAAGTTTTACATTTTTAATTTATGGATTTGATATTATAAAAAATGGAGTAAAAAACATAATACACAAAATGCCTAATATGGATTCATTAGTAGGAATAGGTGTAATAGTAAACTTTTTATATAGCATATGGAATACAATATTGGTATTTCAGGGGCAAACACATATGGTACATCATCTATACTTTGAATCTTCAGCAATTATTATACTATTTGTAAAAATAGGAAGATATATAGATGGAAAGAACAAAAATAAAGCAGTAGATAGTATTAAAAATTTAGTAACAATAACACCAAAAAACGGAACAATATTAAAAGATGGAAAAGAGAAAACAGTAACAATAAATGAAATAGAAAAAGGAGATATTGTTATTTGCAAACCAGGAGAAAAGATTGCAGTAGATGGGAAAGTAACAAAAGGGGAAACACATACTGATGAATCATTTATAACAGGAGAAAGCAAACCTGTAACTAAAAAAGTAGGTAGCAAAGTGCTAGCAGGTAGTATAAATTATGATGGGTATATTGAATATGAGGCAGAAAGAATAGGAAAAGACTCTAGTATTTCACAAATTGTAAATTTAGTTGTTGAAGCAACAAACACAAAAGCACCAATTGCAAGATTAGCAGACAAAATCAGTGGATATTTTGTACCAGCAATTTTCCTAATTGCTATGCTTTCATTTATATTAAATCTAGCAATATATAGTGAAATAGATAAAGCAGTTTTAAGTTTAGTTAGTGTTTTAGTTGTTGCATGTCCATGTGCTTTAGGATTAGCAACACCGCTTGCTATGGTAGTAGCAATTGGAAATTGTAGTAAAAGAGGTGTTTTAATCAAGTCAAGTGAAAGTATTGAAGCATTAAAACATATAGACACAATAGTTTTTGACAAAACAGGAACATTAACAGAAGGAAAACTTTCAATAGTTGATGGAGAGTATACAGTAGAGAATATGAAAATATTGCAAAGTTTAGAAGCAATGTCAAATCATCCAATAGCAAAAAGCATAGTAAATTATAATATAAGACTTTCAACTGAAAATAAAACTATCGAAGAATTTAAAGATATACCAGGAAAAGGAATTCAAGGAAAAATAAATGGAAAAACATATTATGCTGGAAACCAAAAATTACTAAACGAAAAAAATATTAAAAATATATATGCAGAAAAGGAATTAGAATATAGTAAAAAAGGAGAAAGTATAGTATATCTATTTGATGAAAAAGAAGTATTAGCAATTGTAGGACTTAGTGATAAAATAAAAGACAATATGGAAGAAATAATCCAAAAAATAAAGGAAAACGGATATAAAGTAATAATGCTAACAGGAGACAATGAAACCACAGCAAAAGCAATTGCTAAAAAATTAAATATAGAAGAAGTTATTAGTAATGTATCACCAAAAGAAAAACAAGATAAAATAAAAGAAATAAACAAAAATAATTCATGTTTAATGGTTGGAGATGGAATTAATGATAGCCCAGCACTAAAAACTGCAACAGTTGGAATAAGTGTAGCAAATGGAACAGATATGAGTGCAGATTCAGCAGATATCATATTATTAAAAGATAACATGAATTTAATTATAGAATTACTTGATATAGGAAAGAAAACAATAAGAATTGTAAAACAAAATTTATTTTGGGCTTTATTTTATAACATTTGTATGATACCATTAGCTATGGGTATATTACCAATATCATTAAACCCAATGATAGCAAGTTTAGCAATGACATTTAGCAGTTTGACAGTAGTGTTGAATAGTTTAAGATTGTCTTTTAGGGACATGCCAAAATGAACAAAAAATGCTAAAAAGGGACAGACCGCAATTAATGAAGAAAATAAATTTAAAGGAGAAAAAACATGGAAATATTAGCAGGAATAGCAATACCATTTTTAGGAACTACATTTGGTGCAGCAATGGTATTTTTTATGAAAAACAAAATGAATAATAAAATAGAAAAATTATTATTAGGTTTCGCAGCTGGTGTTATGATGGCTGCATCTATATGGTCTTTATTAGATCCATCAATTGATATGGCAGGAGAGCAAGGAAAAATCTCTTGGATTCCAGCAGCCGTTGGATTTTCGCTTGGAATTATATTTCTATTGATATTAGATAGTGTTGTACCACATTTGCATTTGAAAAGTGAGAAGCCAGAAGGAGTTAAAACAAAAATAAAAAGGGAGGTAATGCTAGTTTTAGCAGTAACTCTTCATAACATTCCAGAAGGTATGGCTGCAGGAGTTGTATTTGCAGGGGGAATGATGGGAAATACAGCAATTAGCATGGCAGGAGCTTTTGCACTTGCAATTGGACTTGCAATTCAAAACTTTCCAGAAGGAGCAATTATATCAATGCCACTAAGAGCAGAAGGAATGTCTAAAGGGAAAGCATTTTTATATGGTACATTATCAGGAATTGTAGAACCAATAGCAGCAATTATTACAATTTTATTAGCTAACTTTATTGAACCGATTTTACCATATTTGCTAGCATTTGCAGCAGGTGCTATGATTTATGTTGTCGTAGAAGAATTGATACCAGAGTCACAAGCAGATGAGCACTCAAATATTGGAACTATTGGTGTAGCTTTAGGCTTTGTAATAATGATGGTTTTAGATGTAGCTTTAGGATAAAATTTAATATTTTATAGGATAAAAATGTATTAATTGTATATAATATAAGAAATAGTAAAAATTTAAAAATAATTTCTAAGAAGATGATTTCCATTTAAGGATATCCATAAATTATTTATTTAGTAAAATGGGTCTGTCCCTTTTGAACAAATTTTGTTCATTTTGGCATGTCCCAAAAGGAGAATTGTTATGACTGAAAAAGAAAAAAGAGATAATGGAGAATTATATAATCCAAATTATGATGAAGAGTTAATTCAAGAAATGCGAAAAACAAAAGAATTATGCTATAGATATAACAATATAAATCCATTAAATTTAGAAGAAAGAAAAGAATTCATAAAGAGTATATTAGGAAATACAAAAGAAAATGTGCAAATAGAATCAAATTTCTTTTGTGATTATGGATATAATATTTCTGTTGGAGAAAACTTTTATGCAAATCACAATTTGGTAATTTTAGATGGTGCAAAAGTTGAATTTGGAGACAATGTTTTCATTGGACCAAACTGTGGATTTTATACAGCAGGACATCCAATAGATATTAAATCACGAAATGAAGGAATTGAGTATGCAAAGCCTATAAAAGTTGGAAATAACGTATGGTTTGGAGGAAATGTATCTGTTATGCCAGGAGTTACAATTGGAGATAATGTGACAATAGGTGCAGGAAGTGTAGTTACAAAGGATATTCCTTCTAATTGCGTTGCATATGGTAATCCATGTAAAGTAAAAAGAGAAAATTAAAAAAATCCCTGTTTTTGGGGATTTTTTTTAATTAGTCATCAATTGGAATATATTTTTTCTCAGGCAATTCTTTTGGTTCGTCTTTTTTAGGAATTTCAATTTTTAAAGTACCATTTCTAAATGAAGCTTTAATATCTTCTTGTTTAACATTTTCACCTACATAGAAACTTCTTGAACATTCACCAACGAATCTTTCTTTTCTAACATATTTGCCTTCTTCTTTTTCATCTTTGTGATGATTTGTTTTTGCATTAACAATTAAGTAACCATTGTCAACTTCAATTTTAATGTCTTCTTTTTCATATCCTGGTAAGTCTATATCTACTATATACTTATCTTTTTTCTCCTTAATATCTGTTCTCATCAATTTGCTTTCTCTTTCTCCTGTAAAGAATGGGTCTCTAAACATTTCATCCCATAAATCAAAATCATTTCTTTTTCTTGGTAACATCATCATAATAATCAACTCCTTCTAAAATTTTATGTGTTGACTTGATATTGTTAGCACATAGTAAAAAGTATGTTTTTCTTTTTACATTTACATTATACAACCGATTTTAGCAATGTCAATAGGAGAGTGCTAAAATTCACAAAAAATTCACATTTCTTATTAAAAATATGCATAAATTCAAAAAATGTGAATAAAATATTGATATTGGTCAAGAAAATGTGATAAAATATATTTATATAGGTCAAGAAAATGTGTAAAACGTCAATAGAAATGGTCAAAAAAACGTGAAAGGAGAAAAGCGAATGTATAGAAAAATTATAGCAAAATTAGAAGAATGGAAAAATAAGAAAGAAAGGCAACCACTTATTTTAAAGGGAGCAAGACAAGTTGGAAAAACGTGGGTTTTACAAGAATTTGGTAAAAAATATTTTGAAGATGTACTATATATAAATTTTGAAAATGAAAATAATATAGCAGATTTATTTGAAGAAAATATAGATCCACATAGAATTATAGAATTTTTATCAGCAGTTCATCATAAAAAAATTGAGCCAGAGAAAACATTAATTATATTTGATGAAATACAAGAATTACCAAGAGCATTAACATCTTTGAAATATTTCGCAGAACAGGCTCCTGAGTATGCAATATGTTGTGCTGGAAGTTTATTAGGAGTATTTCTACATGATAAAGTATCTTTTCCAGTTGGAAAAGTAGATTTTTTAGAATTACAACCATTAGATTTTGAAGAGTTTTTAATAGCAAATGAAGAAGAAGATTTGCTTAATTTAATAAGAAAAAATAATATGGAAAAAGTACCAGATATAGTAGCTGACAAATTAAAAGATTATTTAAAAAAATATTTTGTAATAGGTGGAATGCCAAAGGCAGTAAGAACATGGATTGAAGAAAAAGATTTTGAAAAAGTAGAAATTGTTCAAAAGAACATCTTAGAAGCATATGTACGAGATTTTTCGAAACATACAGATAACAATACAGCAACTAAAATAGAATATGTTTGGAGAAGTATTCCATCACAATTAGCAAAAGAAAATAGAAAATTTATTTATGGAGTAGTAAAAGATGGTGCAAGAGCAAGAGAATATGAAAATGCGATTAACTGGTTACATGATACTGGGCTAATACGAATTGTTCATAGAGTAAAGTGCGGAGATAAACAACCACTAAAAGCATATGAAGATTTAAAAGCATTCAAAATATATTTGTTAGATATAGGGCTACTTAGAACATTATGCGAACTGGATTATGAAACAATTATAAATAAAGATGCAATTTATAATGAATTTAATGGCTTGCTTACAGAACAATTTGTACTTCAAGAATTAGAAAATATAGAAAAAGTAAATACTATTTATTATTGGACAAATGAGTTTACAAGTGAAGTTGATTTTGTGTTTTCATACAAAAACTTAATACTTCCAATAGAAGCAAAAGCAGGAATAAATGTAAAAGCACAAAGTCTAAAAGTGTTTATGAATCAATATAATACAAGACTTGCTATTAGATATTCATTATTAAATATTACGTTAGATAATAATATATTAAATATTCCATTGTATTTGATATGGAATACAAAATATTATTTAGAAGAAGTTTTAAAAAGATTTTATTGATAAAAAATATAAAACAGGGTATAATACAAAAAGCAAATGTTGAAAAAAGAGTAAAATAAAAAATGAAAAAGGAGGAAAAAATATGGCAGACATGACAATATCAAAAGATATAATATATGTAGGAGCAAGTGATAAAAATATAAACCTATTTGAAGGGCAATATGTATTAGAAAATGGAATGGCATATAACTCATACTTAATAAAAGATAAAGACTATGTAATATTTGATACTGTAGATGAAAGAGTAACAGCGCAATGGTTACAAAAACTATCAGAAGAGTTAGATGGAGAATCACCAGACTATTTAATAGTATCACATATGGAGCCAGACCATGCATATAATATAGGAATATTAGCAGAAAAATATCCAGACATGAAAATAGTAGGAAATCAAATTACATTTAATATATTATCAAACTTTTTCAATATAGACTTATCAAAAAGAAAAGTAATAGTAAGTGAAGGAGATATATTAGACATTGGAAAGCATAAACTTCAATTTATAATGGCACCAATGGTACATTGGCCAGAGGTAATGATGACATATGACCAAACAGACAAAATCCTATTTTCAGCAGATGCTTTTGGAAAATTTGGAGCATTAGATGTAGATGAAGAGTGGGATTGTGAAGCAAGAAGATATTATTTTGGAATAGTAGGAAAATATGGAGACCAAGTACAAGCATTATTAAAAAAAGCAGAAAAATTAGATATACAAACAATTTGTCCATTACATGGACCAGTATTAAAAGAAAATTTAGAACATTATATTGGAAAATATCAAACATGGAGTAGTTACGAACCTGAGGAAGATGGAATCTTCATAGCATGTAGTTCAATATATGGAAACACATTAAAAGCAGCAAATAAACTAGCAGAAATACTAAGAGAAAAAGGAAATAAAAAAGTAGTAGTTTCAGACTTAACAAGAGAAGATTGGGCAGAAGCAGTTGAAGATGCTTTTAGATACTCAACATTAGTAGTTGCATCATCTAGCTACAATATGGGACTATTTCCTCCAATGGAACATTTTTTAGATTATCTAAAAGAAAGAAACTATCAAAAAAGAAAAGTAGCAATTATTGAAAATGGCTCATGGGCACCATCAGCAGGAAGATGTATGAAAAAAATGTTGCAAGAAATGAAAAATCTTGATATAATCGAGCCAACAATAACAATAAAATCCACAATGAATGAACAAAACGTGGAAGAAATGAACAAATTAGCAGAGGGATTAGGGGGACGGAGCTAAAAATCCCTAAAAACAGGGATTTAGGGACGGACCTTTAAATAAAAAGAATAAATAATGGAGGTGAAATTCATGGAAAAATATAGATGTACAGTATGTGGATATATTTATGATGAAGAAAAAGAAGGAGTTAAATTTTCTGATTTACCAGATGATTGGACATGCCCACTATGTGGAGTAGGTAAAGATTTATTTGAAAAAGTAGAAGAGTAATGTCTCATTGGGGACGTTTCTTAGTGAGACATTTTGTCCAACTTGGGACACATCTAACAAAAAATTAAATAATAAAATAATAAAAAGTGAAGTATATAAAAAATTTTAATAATTTATATGCTTCATTTTTGTTAAATAATTTTTCTAAATATATTGTTGTACATAAACAGAAAATATGATAATATAAATAAAGTTTAGAGAATCAAACAAATCTATGATTAGAAGATAAAGAAGAAGGAAAGTGATAAAAAATGAAAGAAAAATCAAAAGTATATTTTACAGACTTTAGAGCAAGACCAGGATACAACTTATTACAAAAATTAGAAAAATTAGTAAAAAAAACAGGAATTGAAAACATTGATTTTGAAAACAAATATACAGCAATAAAAATACACTTTGGAGAGCCAGGAAATCTTGCATATTTAAGACCAAACTATTCAAAAGTAATAGTGGACTTAGTAAAAAAATTAGGAGGAAAGCCATTCCTAACAGATTGTAATACATTATATGTTGGAGGAAGAAAAAATGCTTTGGACCATTTAGATTCAGCATATGTAAATGGTTATAACCCATTCACAACAGGATGCCATATCATAATTGCAGATGGATTAAAAGGAACAGATGAGCAATATGTAGAGATAAATCAAGAATATGTAAAAACGGCAAAAATCGGAAGAGCAATTATGGATGCAGATGTAATAATCTCACTAAACCATTTTAAAGGACATGAAGGAACAGGATTTGGAGGAGCAATAAAAAATATAGGAATGGGATGTGGCTCAAGAGCAGGAAAAATGGAAATGCATAGTAGCGGAAAACCAAATGTAATTTTAGATAAATGTAGAAAATGTAAGCAATGTATAAAAATATGTGCACATGGAGCAATTTCATACAATGAAGAAGGAAAAGCAGTAATTGACCACAATAAGTGTGTAGGATGTGGAAGATGTATAGGAATTTGTAATTTTGATGCAATAAAATCTCCAAATGATGAAGCGGCAGATATTTTAAATAAGAAAATGGCAGAATATGCATTAGCAGTAGTTAAGGATAAACCACAATTCCATATTAGCCTAATTTGTGATGTTTCTCCTAATTGTGATTGTCATGGAGAAAATGATGCTCCAATTGTACCTAATATTGGAATGTTGGCATCTTTTGATATGGTAGCATTAGATAAAGCATGTGCTGATTTAGTAAATAAACAAGAAGTATTTGAAAACAGCTATTTAGCAGAACAAATGAAAAAAGGTGTACACGAAAAAGACCTATTCCATTGTAATCATCCAGAAACTAACTGGGAGAGCCAAATTGAACATGGAGAAGAAATTGGATTAGGAACAAAAGAGTATGAATTAATTGAAGTTAAATAGGAGAAAGTTGATGAGAAGAGGAGCTAGAGAAAGAAATAACTTAAATAAAAGAAAAAAGAAAGTGCAAAATAAAAGAATCTTAGTTATTGCCATAATTATATTAATAATAGCATTAATGGGATTAGCATATGGACTAAATAAAACACATCAAGCAGAAAATGAAAGTGCACAAGAAGTAGATGAAAAAATCGAAGAAAGCAATGAAGAAAATATAGAAGAAAACCAAGAAACAGAAAAAAGCCAAAAATCACAAGAAAAAGAAGAAATAAAATATAGCATGACAAAGGGAAACAAATTTGTAAAAATAGATAACACAATTGCATATATTGATTCTATTAATGGTAACAATTTATATATTTTCAATATAGAAAATAATTCAGCAATTCAAGTAAATACACCAAAAGAACTATGGAAAATATATTTTGATGGAGAAAATATATATGGAGTTCCAAACCATTATTCAGGAAAAGGAATATATAAAATTGATTTGCAAGGAAAAGTAACACAAATATATGAAGGAGAATCAGCTCAATTGTGGCTAACAGAAGATAAAATATATTTTGTAAAACAAAATGGTTTTGATGAGATAAATCAAACACCACAAGGGGACTTATGCTCAATGGATAAGGACGGAAACAATATTACAACAATAATTCCTAATGTGAAAAATTATTTCAATATACTGGGCAACAAAATTTATTATACAGATGGAGAAACAAGAGATTTATATGTAGCAGATATTAATGGAGAAAATAAGGAAGAACTAGCACAAGGAAGAACACTAATTGCGGGAATAAATGAAAAATATATTATATATGTTGATTATGAAGACGGAGAAAAATACCATGTAGTATATTTAGACGACAAAACGAATCATGAAGTAGGAAGGTTCGGAAGTTGCTATGTAACTGAAAATGAAGGATATATCCTTACAAGAAAATTAGTTGATGAAAATAATAATATCGAAAATGAATTTTCAATATTCAAAATTGATAGCAGCAACAAAGAAGAAAAGCAAATGTTTAAAAATGATATGGTATTACCATATTTAGCATATGTGTATCAAAATAAAGCATATATAGAAGGACAAGATGTGATAAGAGCAGATTTAGAAAAGGGTAATGTAGAAGAAAATATGCCTAATGGATATTATTTAGATGGTTATTGCTATGAGTTAAGAATGACTGATAATAGGATTAATGAGATTGGTATATATAATTTAGAAACTATGGAGCAACAAAAAGTTCAACTAACATATTTTTTGCCAGAAAATTAAGAGATTAATAAACAGTATTCAAATATAAAAAATCAATATATGTAAATAAAAAGATAGGATTAGTTTATACAACAAAGATTAGAGGTATAAAAAATTCTATCTTTATTTTTGCGGTTTAAAACCGCATTAATGTGGTTTTAAATTCATTTCAAAACATTAAAAGTTATAGTAAAATATGTATGAAAAGAATACATAAAAGAAAAAACGCAAATAATACTAAACATAGGAGGAAATGAAAAATGGAAAAAACTAAAAAAGAAGAAAAAGATAAATTAGAATATCTAAAAAGTACAAATGGAATTACTTTGATAGCCCTTGTAATTACAGTTATTGTGTTACTAATTTTAGCTGGAGTAACCATAGCAACATTAACAGGAGATAATGGAATATTAACAAGAGCAAGTGATGCAAAAATAGAGACAATAGTAGCAACAGTAAAAGAAAATTTACAATTAGAACAAATAGAAAAAGCAATAGATGAAGAAGAAGTAACACCAGAAACATTATTGGCAGAAGGAAAAGTAAAAAGGACAGTACAACAAGCAGAAGATGGAAACTATTATATGTATTATGCATTAAAAGAAGATGTAGTAGAAGGAATGCAAGGATTAGGAAAAGGAAATGTAGCAAGTTTAAGAGATGTATTTTTAATAGATGATGATTTAAATGTAAGATATATAGCAAAAAATGGAAGAGAATATGGAGATGAACTAGAAGAAAAAATATTAAAAGATGAAACGAAGATAAGGTTTGCAAGTAAAGCTTTTAGTGAATATGTATCAAAAATATCAGGAGCTACAGAGGAAGAGATGAAGTTTGAATGGATGAAAAACCAGACGAGTTTAACAATAGATGATCCAAATGTAGATAGTTTAGAAGACTTAGTATTTTTCCCAAATCTAGAGCGTTTGACTTTAAAAAACTTAACATTAGATAATTTACAAGGAATATCAAATTGTACAAAACTTAATTATTATTCGATTGGGAATTCGAATATAAAAGACAACAGTGAAATTGCAAATTTAGCAAATTTAAAAACATATATAGATTATACTATTACTACTGAAGATAATATAAAATGTTTGAAGAATTTAAATCTAACACAGCTAAACTTATATAGATATAACGATGATAAACTAGAGGTAATATCAAATATTACAAGTTTAAAAAGCTTGTCTTTGCAAAATACAGAAATTAAAAAAATTGACCAAATTACAAAATTAATTAATTTAGAAAGCCTAGGTATTTCAAATTCTAAAGTTGAATCTTTAGAAGGAATAGAAAATTTAAAAAATTTAAAAAGCATAAGTTTTAATTCAAATAATATTAGTGATATTTTGCCATTAGCATATAAAACAGATTTCAATACCATAGACTTAAGAAAAAATCCTGAAATAGATGCTGATAGAAGTCATTATCAAGGTGAAAGATTAGAAAAATTGAATAAACTTGGAGAAGTGATAGATAATGGTGGTAGTATATATCTAGATGTTGATAAATTAAAATTGTTTAATAATTATAAAAAGTTAGATTTAAGCGGACAGAGTTTAACAAACTTAGAATGTATAGAAGGAATGACAGAGCTAGAAATTTTAAATTTAACTGATAATAATATTTCTTTGCAAGATGAAAAGTCAAGAAATATATTAGCAAGTATGAAAAATTTAAGGGAACTAAATATAATAGGAAATCCAATTACAGATTTAAAATGTATTAACAATTTGAATAATTTGACAAATCTCACAATGGGAAGAAATGATAATATTAATTTAAAAGATATAGAAGATATATTATCTAATATTAGATTTACTTTATATGATTGGTCTACTATAGAAAATTGTGATTCAAATAAAATTACAAAATTATTTTCTGAGTGGAATACAATAAGCGAAATACCAAATTTAGAAAAGTTTAATAAACTTGAAGAAATAAATTTAGGAGATTGTACAATCGAAAATAAAGAATCTATTTCTAATATAAGTAATGTAAGTAGTTTAAAAACATTAAGATTAAGCAATTGTGATATTCATGGATATATGCCAGATTTTTCAAAATTAACCAATTTAACAAATTTGAATTTAAGTGGGAATACACTATGGTCTGAAGAGTTAGAAAATTTAAAAGTGTTAAGAAATAATACTAATTTAACAATAGATTTAAGCAAGAATTCAATAATAGACGCAACGGCACTATTAGAATTAAATCCAAATACAAAAATAAATTTAACAGAAAATATAAATTTATCACAAGATTCAAAAGATAAACTAAAAGCAAGATTTGGAAATAATGTGACATTTTAAATTATCTTGTGATTAAAATATGATGATGATTATAAAACCATAATAAAAGAGAGTTCAAAATGAATTCTCTTATTTTTTCTTCTCATCTTTCTTTTTATCCTTTGAAGGTTTATGAGTTTCTTTTGGAATAACCACATTAGAAGGCTTTTGACTTGTAGATTTAGGTCTAATTTCATTAATATTATCATAAACAGGTGAAATATCTAAATTTGAGCCATCACCAGAAACTACTTCTAAACTTTTCTTTTCTTCCATGAAAATCCCCCATTCCATATAAAGTATATATAATATTCATTACAAAAAATAATCTAAATTAATATTAGCATATAAATTAAAAAAGTGCAAGAATTATCAAAAAATATTGACATATCAAGTATTTTTTGCAATAATATAAATATTAAAAAAGTAAAAATAAATTAATGGAATACACAAAAAATGGAAATTAAAGAGGTGAAAATAAAAGTGGATATAAATCATCTAAAAGCAGCAATAGAAGCTATCCTTTTTGCAGCAGGAAGACCAGTAGAGAAAAAAGAGCTAATATTAGCAATAGAGGTAAATGAAAACGACCTAGACACAATCATATCAAATATGCAGGATGAATATAAAAAAGAAGATAGAGGAATAGAATTAATAAAAGTAAATGAATCATATCAATTAGCAACGAAGACAAACTTGTACGAATACATTTATCCTGTATTAGATAAAAGAACAAAACCTAATCTATCAAGTGCAGCACTAGAAACATTAGCAATAATTGCATATAATCCACAAATTACAAGAGCAGAGATAGAGTCAATTCGTGGAGTTGGAGCAGATGCATGTGTATACAAATTATTAGAATATGGATTAATTAAAGAAGCAGGAAAACTAGATTTACCAGGAAAGCCAATGGCATATAAAACAACTGATGAATTTTTAAAAATGTTTGGATATTCTTCTTTAGAAGATTTACCAGATTTACCAAGATATAAATTAGATGAAAATCATCAAATAGTAGTTGACGAAATTTTAGAAGAAAATGAAAAATTAGAACAAGAAGAATAAAGAAATTATTAAAATACAAAAAAAGAAAGGATTGAATTAATATGAAATTATCACAAACAGGAATGGGAGCTACAAAATTAAACAATATAGACACAATGTATCCAGCACAAAGTATTTTATTACAAACAGGACAATTAGTACAATATGGAGCAGGACTATTTGGATATAATACAATACCATTATTGGTAAGAAGAAAAGTAGAACAAATTATAGTAGAAACTTTAAATAAATATGGATGTATAGAAACATTATTACCACTATTACAACCAGACACAATATGGAAAAACTCTGGAAGATATGACCAATATGTAAATGATGGAACAATGTTGGTTACAGAATCAAACAAAGGAACATTTTGTTTAGCACCAACAGGAGAAGAAGCGGTAGTAGAATTTGCAAGAGAAAAATTAAAATCATATAAAAATTTACCAGTAACATATTATCAAATTGGAGAAAAATTCAGAAATGAAATTAGAACAAGAGGATATTTATTAAGAGGAAAGTCTTTCCCAATGCTTGATGCATATAGTTTTGATGAAGATGAAAAAGGAATGGAAAAGTCATATAAAAATATAAGAAAAGCATTTTTAGAAATATTTGAAAGACTAGGTTTAAAAGTAATTCCAATTGTAGCAGACAATGGAGCTATGGGTGGAAAAAAATCAGAAGAATTTATGCTAATGTCTGAACAAGGTGAGGATAAAATTTTATATGATGAAGAAGCAGGAATTGGACTAAATACAGAAATATTAGAAAAAGAAAATTATCAAGAATATCTAAAAGAAGAATATGGAATAGAAGATATTTCAGGATTTAAAGAAATTAGAACTATGGAATTAGGACATATTTTCCAATTAGGTACTAGATATTCAGAAATGATGAACGGAAAATACATCAACAGAGAAGGAAAAGAAGCATTATATTACATGGGATGCTATGGAATAGGAGTTAGCAGAACAGTTGCAGCTTTATATGAAGAATCAATACTAAAAAAGGAAAATGGAGAAATAGAGGGAATTGTTTTACCTGAAAATATAGCACCATTTAAAGTCCAAATAGTTCCAAAAATGGAAGATGAAGAAAAACTTGAATTTGCAACAAATTTATATAACAAACTAAAAGAAAATGGTATTGAAGCGATTTTAGATGATAGAGAAAATATCACAATGGGAATGAAGATAAAGGATTGCAAAATTTTAGGTACACCATATTTAGTTGTTATAGGAAATAAGCAATCAGGTGATGAATTTGAACTTGAAAATATAAGGACAGGAGAAAAGAAAACAGGAACTTTAAATGATACAAAAAATCTTTTTAAAATATCTTAATAAAATATTAAAACATTTTTCACCTAAAAAACACATTTAAACTATTTTTTGATAACAAAAATTGGATAACATATGCATAAATCAAAAAACAGAAAAATATAATAACTAGGAAATATAAAATATAGCAAATGAAAAAAACAAAAAACCTAGAAAGGGTGAAGTAAATGAAAAGAAAGAAAATTAAAGAAGAACCAACAGACCTGATGGAGATAAAAAACTTTTTAGACTATAACAAAGAATTAAAAGAGAATGATA
This sequence comes from uncultured Clostridia bacterium, assembly GCA_944387525.1. Lineage (GTDB taxonomy): Bacteria > Bacillota > Clostridia > TANB77 > CAG-508 > CAG-269. Next base: position 18,051 of record CALXFF010000017.1, read on the forward strand.
AAACATTTGAAAAATTAATGTTTATCTATTCAATAGCAATCAAAGAATTAAAAACAAAAATAGAAATAATACAAGATGAATTTAAATTATTCTATAATTATGACTTAATAGACCATATAAACACAAGAATAAAAAAGCCTGAAAGTATAATACAAAAAATGAAAAAGAGAAATTTAGAACTTAATTATCGTGAAATGATAGAAAATATTAATGACATCGCAGGAGTAAGAATAATATGTCCATTAAAAAAGGATATATTTTCAATTAGAAATTTAGTTAAAAAATTGCCAGGAATAAATATAATTACAGAAAAAGATTATGTGACACATCCAAAAGAAAGTGGATATTCAAGCTATCATTTAATAGTTGAAGTGCCAGTAACTTTATCACAAAACATAGTATATGTAAAAGTAGAAATTCAAATAAGAACAATTGCAATGGATTTTTGGGCTAGTCTTGAACATAAGATGAAATATAAACCAGAAGAAGAAATAGATAAAAAATCATCAAAGGAATGGGTGAATTGTGCAAAAGCAATTCAAAAATTAGATAATAGAATGATGTTGTTAAATAACTAACTATAAAAATTATTTTATTTCTCGGCTTCATTTCACACTTTAGCCATTCTAAATATAAAATAAACGAGCCTCTCGCTACTTTCATCGCGCTTCCTCATTTATTTTATATTAAGAATGGCTACAAGCATTTCAATCGCATTCGAAATTTAATAAATTTTTATAGTTAATAGACTATGGTAGTGATTAAGAAAAAATACAATAAAAGTTGTCAATTTTTAAAAACTTGACAATTTTTTTAAGTAATAAGAAGGAATTTATGTCAAATGCGTCGAATAATATAAATATGTATATTGAAAAAAGGAAAGGAAGGTAAAAATGCCACGATATAGTGATGAAATTATAGAAGAAGTTAGACAATCAAATGACATAGTAGATATAATATCACAATATGTGCATTTAAAAAGAAGTGGAAGAAACTACTTTGGATTATGCCCATTCCACAATGAAAAATCACCTTCATTTTCAGTTTCACCAGATAAACAAATATTTCATTGCTTTGGATGCGGAGTTGGAGGAAATGTATTTACTTTTTTAATGAAAATAGAAGGAATCAGCTTTGTAGAAGCGGTTCAAACTTTAGCCGAAAGAGCAAATATACAGTTACCAACTTTAGAAAATAATGTTGACACAGCAAAAGAAATATTAAAAAGTAAAGTACTAAAAGTAAATGAAGTAGCAGCAAATTTTTATCACGAAAATTTATATCTTCCAGAATCAAAAATTGCTCAAGAGTACATTAAAAAGAGAAAATTAACAAATGAAACATTAATATCATTTAAAATCGGATATTCAGGAAAGTTTGATGAACTATATCATAAATTAAAAAAAGAAGGATTTGAAGAGCCTGAAATACTAGAATCTGGTTTAGTTAATAAAAATGATAGAGGACAATATATTGATAGATATAGAAATCGTTTAATGTTTCCAATTTGTGATGCAAGAGGAAAAGTCATTGCTTTTGGAGGAAGAGTTTTAGATGACTCTAAGCCAAAATACATAAATTCACCAGAAAATGTAGCATATAGCAAAGGAAGAACTTTATTTGGACTAAATGTTGCAAAAAAGCAAGGACATTTAAAGCAATTGTTAATTGTGGAAGGATATATGGATGTTATTTCATTACATCAAAGAGGAATAACAAATGTAGTAGCACCACTTGGAACAGCATTAACACAGCAACAAGGATGGTTACTAAGAAAAAATGCAGACCAAATAATTTTAAGTTTTGATTCAGATGAAGCAGGACTTAATGCCAAAATAAGAGCATTAGACATATTACAAGATATGGGATGCGATATAAGAGTATTACAAATGGAGGGTGCAAAAGATCCAGATGAATATATCGTAAAATATGGCAATGCGAGATTTAAAAATTTAATAGATAAGGCATTATCAGTGGTAGAGTTTAAAGTTAAAGTATTAAAACAAAATTTAAATCTAGAAAATGTAAATGACAAAATTAAGTTTTTAAATGAAATTGCAAAACTTATAGCAAAAATTGACAATAGTATTGAAAGAGAAGTGTACATTGAAAAAATTTCAAAAGAATATGAAATATCAAAAGAGGCAATATATGCAGAAGTGAATAAACTTACATATAATAGTTCTAAAAGTGAAAAAATACTAGAAAAAGCAAAGCCAGTTATTAAGCATACTGAAAATAAACAACAAGTATCTGAAACAATTAAAAGAAGAGAAAATACTGTATTATCAATACTTCTAACTGGAGAATTAAGTTTTTTTGAAATAATAGAAAAAAATATAAAAGTAGAAGATTTCAAAGATAATATAAATAAAAATATTGCTCAAAAATTGTATGAAGAACTCAGAAAAGGAAATAGTAATATTAATGGGATTATAGATAACTTAAATGAGGAAGAACAAGGAAGAATAACAGAAATAATGGCAGATGATTATGAAATAGATGATATGGAAAAAGCAATTGATGATATAATAAAAAGTTATGAAAAAGATAAATTAACTAGTAGAAAATTTGAACTTGTAGAACTTATGGAAAATGAGACAGATGCAACAAAGAGAAATACTTTAGGACAAGAATTAAATAATGTAATTATTCAAATATCAAAGTTAAAATAGGAATAAAGGATAGAACTTGAGAAAGGAATGATAATAAGGATGGCAAAGAAAAAAGAAGAATTAAGTGAAATTGAAGAAAAAAAGACAACTAATGGTAAAAAAGATACAACAAAAAAAGAAAAGAAAAGTGAAGTAAAGAAAGAAACTACTAAAAAAGAAACAGCAAAGAAAAAGGATGAAACAAAAAAAGAAGATAAAAAAAGCACAGACAAAGTAGAGAAAAAAAATAAGGCAGAGAAAAAACAAGATAGCAAAAAAACAAATGACAGTGAAAAAATAGAAAAAATGGAAAAAGCAAGAAAAATAGCAAAGAAAAAAGCGGTAGAACATGAAAAAGAAAAGGAAAATGAAAAACAAGACAAAGAGCAAAATTTAACAGAAGAAAAAAATGGTGATACAAAAAATGAAGAAAAAGATGATGATGCATTAAAAAATGAAAAAGTAAATAATATTTTAAAAAAGGCTAAAGAAAAAGGAACAATCACCATAGGTGATTTAGCTTCTGAATTAGATGATGTAAATCCAGACCAAATTGATAAAGTATTTGATGCTTTTGAAGAATTAGGAGTGGATTTATTAAACGACGATTTAGACGAAGAACCAGATATAGAAGATTTAAAAGAAGTAGAAGATTTAAAATTAGATGAAATTACAGATACAAGTTATGAAGGAATAAATGTAGACGATCCTGTTAGAATGTATCTAAGAGAAATTGGAAGAATCCCACTTTTAACATATGATGAAGAACTAGATCTAGCAAAAAGAATACTAAAAGGTGATGAAGAAGCAAAACAAAAATTAGCAGAATCAAACTTAAGATTAGTAGTAAGTATAGCTAAAAAATATGTTGGTAGAGGTATGTTATTCTTAGATTTGATTCAAGAAGGTAATATGGGATTAATAAAAGCAGTAGAAAAATTTGATTATACAAAAGGATTTAAATTTAGTACTTATGCAACATGGTGGATTAGACAAGCAATAACAAGAGCAATAGCAGACCAAGCAAGAACAATTCGTATACCAGTTCATATGGTAGAAACAATTAATAAATTAATTAGAACATCAAGACATCTTTTACAACAAATGGGAAGAGAACCAACCCCAGAAGAAATTGCAGCTGAAATGGAAATACCAGTAGAAAAAGTAATGGAAATTCAAAAAATTGCACAAGATCCAGTATCTTTGGAAACACCAATTGGTGAAGAGGATGATAGCCATTTAGGTGATTTTATTCAAGATGAAGATAGTCCAGAACCACATGATTCAGCAGCATATACATTGTTAAAAGAACAATTAGAAGAAGTAATGAATACTTTAACACCAAGAGAAGCTAAAGTTTTAAAATTAAGATTTGGACTAGAAGATGGTAAGGCTAGAACTTTGGAAGAGGTTGGACGTGAATTTGAGGTTACTCGTGAGAGAATTAGACAGATTGAGGCTAAGGCTTTGAGAAAGTTGAGACATCCTAGTAGGAGTAAGAAGTTGCGTGACTACATGGGCTAAGGCTAATTCAAACAATAATCAGCATCTTGCGTCGTTGAAGATAGTTATTAATTTAATCAACGTACAAATAGTACGCCTCATAAATTAATAACTATCTTCGCCTAGCAATATACTAATTCTTGTTTGAATTATTTTGAAATATGAAAATAAAGTATTAGAAAAAGATAAGGAGTTGGACTATTAATGGAGCAATTTAATGATTTTATAAATAGCATTACATCATTGGAAATATTAGATATTATAATAGCAATAGGAATAATAATAGTATTTAGAATATTTAGCTCAACAATTGCATATGCAATTATTAGAATGTTTAAATTAAAATCTAAAAAAGCTAAAGATATAAGAGAAAGTGCATTTTATAGCCCATTAAAAGTATTTTTTATAATTTTAGGAATTTATTTAGCAGTTCTATTTTTAAAGAAACCTTTAAATTTAAATCAAGAGGTAATGGGATATGTCACAATTGCATTTGAAATATTAAGTGTAATAGCATTTGCAATAGGACTTGCAAAAAGTTTTACTATAAAATCATCATTAATAGCGAAAATGAGGAAACAATCTAAAAGACAAATAGATGATACAACAATTGAATTTATTTTGAAAATAGTAAGAGCAGTAATATATATAATTACAGCCTTTATAGTCTTAGCATTACTTAGAATAGATTTAACTGGATTAATTGCAGGACTAGGAATAGGTGGAGTAATAGTAACTTTAGCTGCCCAAGATACGGCTAAAAACCTATTTGGAGGTTTTGTGATATTTTTAGATAAACCATTCAATGTAGGTGACTGGATTCAAATGGATTCATATGAAGGAACAATAGAAGATATTACATTTAGAACTACAAGAATTAGAACATTTGAAAATTCAATCCTAAATGTGCCAAATTCAAAAATTGCAGATTCTGCAGTAATAAATTGGAGTAAAATGGAACGAAGAAGATATAAAGTGAATTTAAGAATAGAATTAGGAACATCAGTAGAAAAATTACAAATATTGAAACAAAAAGTTGAAAAAATGCTACATGAAAGAGAAAATATTTTAGATGAAGAAACAATTGTAAGATTTGATAATATAAATGAAGAAGGAATAAATATGTTAATATACACATATACAGATTCAGTCGGATATGATAGTTATTTAGCAGAATGTGAAGATATTAATTATAAATTAATGAAAATATTAGAAGAAGAGAATATAAAGGTAGCATATGATACACAAAATGTATATGTTAGAAGTTAAAAAATCAAATCTGTTAAAAATACAACAAAAGAGTATCATAAAAGATACTCTCTTTTCAAATTAATATAGAAAATTCACAATTTAGACATAAATTTGAAGTATAATATTACGTAAAATTGAATGTGTATAAAATAAATAAAAAGGAATGAGGTTAAAATGATTAATGATTGTATTTTAATTGTAGATGATGAAGCAAGAATGAGAAAATTAATAAAGGACTTCTTAACAGCAAAAGGATATAACACATTAGAAGCAGAAGATGGAGAAAAAGCATTAGAAGTTTTCGAAGCAAATCAAAACAAAATATCATTAATATTGCTAGATGTAATGATGCCTAAATTAGATGGATGGTCAGTTTTAAGACAAATTCGTCAAACTTCAAAAGTTCCAATAATAATGTTAACTGCAAGAGGAGAAGAGCAAGACGAGTTATTTGGATTTGAATTAGGTGTTGATGAATATATATCAAAACCATTTAGTCCTAAAATATTAGTTGCAAGAGTTGAAGCAATTTTAAAAAGAACTGCCCCAGATATAAAAGATGTAAAAGATTATGGCGGAATAGAAATTGATAAAGAAGGAAGAACAGTAAAAGTAGATGGCAAGCCAATTGAACTTAGCCTTAGAGAATATGAACTATTAACTTATCTTGTAGAAAACAAAGATATTGCTTTATCACGCGATAAAATATTGAATAATGTATGGAATTATGATTATTATGGAGATTCAAGAACAATAGATAGTCATATAAAGAAAATACGCCATAAATTAGGTAAAAAAGGTAAATATATAAAAACCATGAGAGGAGTAGGTTACAAATTTGAAGTAAAATAGCTTAATATTTAAATCTATTTGGCTATGAAAGGGACGAAGTTAAAATGAAAACAAAAATAGAAAGAATAAAACAAGCACTAAAATCGGTAAGAGTTAGGCTATTTATAACTTTATCTGTGGTAATTTTATTAATTATCTTATTTTTAATATTAGTAAATAACTTTGTTTTTGGACAATTCTATTTATTTAGCAAAACACGAGCTTTAAAAGATGTATATAATACTGTAAATAATTATTATAATAATGAAGAAAATGAAGATTACTCAATTGGTTCAATATTAGAAACAGTTGCTATAAAAAACAATTTTGATATATTAATAAAAAATGATCAAAATATAAATGTATATACCTCTGACAAAGACTTTTTATCAACATTAGGTGAAATGAATGAGATGACCAATAGATTTCACACCGATTCAGGAGAGGTAATAGAAAATGGTGATAAGTTTACAATTAAAAGAATGAAGGACAACAATAATGGAGTTACATATATATTATTATCAGCGGTATTAGACAATGGATATTTGCTATATATAAGAATTCCAATAACATCAATACAAGAAAGTGTAAAAATATCTAACAACTTTTTATACTTAATGGCAGGTTTTGCAATACTAATTGCAGCAGTAATAGTTACATATGTATCTAGAAAATTTACAGATCCTATTTTAGAGTTAAATAAAATAGCAAAAAATATGTCTAATTTAGATTTTAGCCATAAATATCAAATTACAGATGCAGGAGAAGAAATAAACAATTTAGGAAAAAGTATCAATACTATGTCAGAAAAATTAGAAAAGACTATCAAACAACTAAGAAGAACAAACAATGAATTAGAAAGAGATATTGAAGAAAAATCAAAAATAGATGAAATGAGAAAAAGCTTTATTTCAGACGTATCACATGAATTAAAAACTCCTATTGCTTTAATACAAGGGTATAGTGAAGGATTACTTGAAAATGTAAATACAGATGAAGAAAGTAGAAAATTTTATGCTGAAGTAATTTTAGATGAGACAAATAAAATGGACAAACTTGTTAAAGAATTGCTTGACTTAATGAAACTAGAGTATGGTAAAAGAGAATTTAATAACAAAGAATTTAATATTGTTGAATTAGAAAAAGAAGTAGTAAGAAAATCACAAGTTATGCTAGATGAAAAACAAACAACTGTAGAATTTAAAACTCCCGAAGAAATAACTGTTGTAGCTGATGATTTTTATATAGAACAAGTAATTACAAATTATTTGACAAATGCAATTAAGCATGTTGAAGAAAAATTTGGAAATAAATGCATTAGAATAGAAAATGAAGTAAATAGAGAAAAGAATAAAGTAAGAATAAAAGTATTTAATACAGGAGAACAAATTGAAGAAGATCAAATGACAAAAATATGGAATAGATTTTACAAAATTGACCAGTCAAGAAATAGAAATGATGGTGGAACAGGCATAGGCTTGTCTTTTGTAAGGGCGATTATGAGTAACTATGGAAATAATTATGGTGTTATAAATCATGAAGATGGTGTGGAATTCTACATAGAACTAGATTTAGGAAATTTGAAGAATTAATTAAAAAGATATATCTTTCTTCCCAAACTTGGTAAAAGTTCGGGAAGTTTTTTATTTTTTACAAAAAAACATTTACAAATAATGGAAATTATGATATATATATAAATATTCTAATCAAAATTTTAAATTATTTTAATTTTAATCAAAGTATTAATTTGATTTCAAAATTTAAGTCTTAGCAATAATTTATTTATCATTATTGCAAAAATCAAGAATAAAGTACCAAGTAAAAAAGTCTCCTCTTTCTATATCTTATAATAAAAACAAAATTTATACTTAAGATAATAAGTGAAAAAACTAAAGAAAATAGATTTTGATTAGAAAATTTATAAAATTTGCTAAATTAAACTGATATGTTTCTTTTGATATATCAATTTAATTAGTATAATAGAAAGGACATATATGGAAAATAAAAAAATTGTAAGAAATGAAGAAACAAAAGAAATAAGTTTGAAAGATGATGTAATATTTAAAGCATTTTTTTCAAGAAAAGGAAATGAAGAATTTTTAGTAGATTTTTTAGAATCTCTATTAAAAATTGAAATTAAACAAATAAGGATACAAGAAGAAGTAGATTTGGAGAGATTATCAAAAGATGAAAAAGGTGGCAGTATAGATTTACAAGCAGAATTAAATGATGGAATACTTGTGAATGTAGAATTACAAGTAAAGAAAAAAGAATCTTTTGAAAATAGAACAGTATATTATGGTTCAAAGATGATAGCAAGAGAAACTAGAAGGCGGAACAGAGTATAGAGATATTAAAAAATTAATTATAGTAAATATTTTGGATTATGAAATGCTAGGGTTTGAAGAGTACATATCTGAGACAGAGATAGTTTTAAAAGAGCATAGAGATTATGAAATGTTAAAAAATATGAAGTGGTATTTTATAGAGCTACCAAAGTTTAGGAATTCTCGAGTAGATATGGATGATAAATTAAATCAATGGTTAGCATTTATCGATGATTATAAGGGGGAAAGAGCAAAAATGGCAGAGGAGAAAAATGATGTAATAAAAAAAGCAAAAGTAGAAATGAATTATTTAACAGGAGAAGAAGCAGAAAGAAGATTGCAATGGTTAAGAGAGAAATGGGAAATGGATTATAACAGCGATATGGGGCAAGCTAGAAGAGAAGGCAGAGAAGAAGGCAGAGAAGAAATAATAAAAAAGATGCTAAAAGCAAATATGTCAATAGAACAAATTTCAGAATTAACAGAAATAAAAAGAGAAGAAATAGAAAAAATTATGAAAAAAACAGAAAAATAATAAAATTATTTACTTAGAAGCACAAGGGATAGATGCACTTTTGTCGAATTTTGCGATGAAAAAAACTTTACAATTGGAAAAAAATGTAATATAATATTTTTAGAGTTAAATTTAATTCAAGCTAGATTTGTTCAAAATTTTTTCGAAAAAATCAAGTTTTCCACACAAAAGAACAATAAAGAAAATAAGATTGGAGATGATAAAAATATAAAAAAATATATTTATACCAATACTTTTATTAATGCATTTACTTCTATAATTAGTATTTCAATATTTTTTATCACAAATTTTTGTTATTCTAATTTAGATTTTTTGTCACAAAAAGCATCTTTAAAAGCAGGATTTACAGTAAAACAAAATAATATAGAAGCATCAGACATACAAACATCTAATGAAATTAGTTCAAATGTTCAAAAACAAGAAAATATTGATAATTATATAGGGCAAACCAGAGATAGAAGTGAAAACTGGTATATAGAAATTCCATTAATTTCGTTAAAAGCAGAAATACAAGAAGGAACAACTAAAGAAATAATGGATAAGTATGTTGGACACTTTGAAGAAACACAAAGCTGGGTAGGAAACATAGGATTAGCAGCACACAATAGAGGATACGAAAATAACTATTTTGCAGACATAAAGAAATTGAAAGAAGGAGACATTATTAATTATTGTTATAACAATAATATACGTAAATACGTAGTAAAAAAACAAGTGATAATTGAAGACACTGATTGGACATATCTAGAAGATACAGAAGAAAATACATTAACATTAATCACATGCGTTGAAAATGAACCTAAGTACAGAAGATGTGTACAAGCAACAGAAGATAAACAATAGAGAAAAGAAAAACAAATTAAAATTAATTAAATTAAAAAGGAAGTGAAGTTTATTGATAAAAACCAAAAAAATATTAAAAAAACTATTCTTAGCTAGTTCATTAATATTATTAAGTTCTTTAACATTTATAAATTCTTCAAATGCAGTAACATTAGATGCTGCACATGTTTATTCGATTGGAAGATGCCCATATCTAGTAAAATATCAAGGCTCAGCAAGAATTGTTGACTACGTACAATATGATTATAATGGAGTCTCATATCCTGCATATTGTTTAGACAAAACTAAAAAACGGAGCAGATACAAATGGATATACAGTTTCAATTGAAGATACAATTAAAGATGTAGGTTTGTGGCGATATCTAATAAATGGATATCCATACAAAACAATAGAACAATTAGGATGTGCAACCAAAGAAGAAGCATTTACAGCAACAAAACAAGCTATATATTGTTACATACATGGAAATGATATAAATGATTATGAACCAATAGGAGAAGCAGGAGTAAGAACATTAAATGCAATGAAACAAATTATAGCTAATGCACAAAATTCTACTGAAACAATAATTTCTAACACAATACAAATAAATAAAAATGATGATGATTGGAAACAAGATGATATAGATAAAAATTATTTATCAAAAACATTTTCAGTATCAGCAGATACAACAATAACATCATATCACATTACATTAAGTAGAGATAATAATCAAGATTTAGGTGGAATAAAATTAACAAATCTACAAAATCAAGAAACAAGCGATTTTGCACCCGAAGAAAAATTTAAAGTACTAATACCTATAAAAAATCTTACAGAAAAAGGAGAATTTAATTTATCAGTAGAAACAAAAATCGAAACAAAACCAGTACTATATGGAAGAGCTCCAAACAGCACAAGTCAGGACTATGCATTAGTAGCAGCAACATATGATGATGGTAGTGGAAGCACAAAAGATAGTTATCCAAAAAACGAAACTAAAATTATTATAGTGAAAAAGGATAACGAAACAGGAGAAAAACTTGCAAATGTAGAATTTGAATTATTAGATGAAAATAAAAATGTAGTATATTCTGGATTGAAAACAGATGAAGAAGGAAAAATTGAAATAAATAATATTATTCCAGGAATATATTATTTGAGAGAAACAAAAGGAATAGAAGGTTATACTAAATATGAACAATTAATTAATTTTGAATTAGATTTACATGAACAAATCACTATCGAAGTTAATAACACAAAAGAAGATGAACCAGAAATTGAAGTTCATAAAACTCAAAAAACAAAAGAGGTTTCATCAAAACAAGTTAAAACATTACCTGTTACAGGTATGTAAAATTCATATAACTCCTTTATTATAGTATTTTTAAAATTAACAATAAGGTAAATAAGAGTTTCATTATAAAATTTTTTACTAATTACTCGGCTACCTTTCATAACGCAAAGAACTTCTAAAATAAAAGTAATGGTACTTCCCGAAAACAGGCCCCTCCATTACTTTGAATTTAAGAAGTTCTATTGCTATTCCAGTCGCATTCATAATTAGTAAAGAATTTTATAATGAAACTTAATATAAAATATTTAATTTAAAGGGACAATAATCTAATTTAAAAAATCTATTGAAAAAAACATAAAAAACATATATAATGTGTACAATATAAAAAAGAAAAAGGAGAGAAGTAAATAATATGTTTGCACAACTAATAGTATTAATCATATTAATAGGATTAAATGCATATTTTGCAGCGACAGAAATAGCATATATATCATTAAATGATGCTAAAATTGAAAAACAAGCAAAAGAAGGAAATAAAAAAGCAAAGCAAATTGAAAAAATGTTAAAAACACCAAGTAAATTCTTAGCAACAATACAAATAGGAATTACACTTGCAGGATTTTTATCAAGTGCATTTGCATCAGACACATTTGCCGAAATGCTTGCACCAAACTTATATCAATTAATGCCGTTTATAAGTTTATCAGCATGGAAAAACATATCAATTATAGTAATAACAATAATCTTATCATTCTTCACATTAATTTTTGGAGAATTAGTACCAAAAAGACTAGCAATGAAACACTATGAAAAAATAGCATTTGCAACAATAGGAGTAATAAGGGCAATTTCAATAGTAACATCACCATTTGTAAAATTATTAACAGTATGTACAAATGGAGTATCTAAGCTATTTGGTGTTGGAGAAAATGAAGAAGAATCAGTTACAGAAGAAGAAATAAAAATGATGGTAAGTCAAGGACAAGAAAAAGGAACAATTAAGCAGGAAGAACAAGAACTAATAAATAATGTATTTGAATTAAATGATATTACAGTATCAGAAATAATGAGACATAGAAAAGACATTTTTGCAGTTGATATAAATATCAGTACAGAAGAACTTTTAGAAGAATTATCACAAGAAGAATATCGTTATAGTAGAATACCAGTTTATGAAGAAACAATTGACGAAATCAAAGGAATATTATATGTCAAAGATGTATTAAAAAATATAAACAAAAAATCTTTTAAAGTGAAAAACGTTGTAAAAGAAGCATACTTTGTTTCACAAAACAGATTAATAAATGAAGTATTTAGAGAATTACAGAAAAACAAAAAACAAATAGCAATCATATTAGATGAATATGGAGGAACAGCAGGACTAATTACAATGGAAGACATCCTTGAAGAATTAGTTGGAGACATCTATGATGAATATGATGAAGAAGAAAAAGAATTTGAAAAGATAGATGATAATACTTATATTTTAAGTGGAAGTTTGCCAATATATGATGTCAATAAACTTTTAGATGCTGATATACCAGAAGGTGATTATGATACTATTTCAGGATATCTACAAGATAAGTTAGGTAGAATTCCAGAAGATGGTGAAGAAACACCAATTATAGATACTGAAAAAGTAACATATAAAATTGAAGAATATGAAGATAGAAGAATTATAAAAATAAAAGCATGCAAAAATAATGTAGAAAAAACAATAGAAGAGGATAACTAAATTAAAAGCTAAAATTAATAATGTAATAAAATACTTGTTGATATAGATTGGAGAAAAGATATGAAAAGAACATTTAGAATATGGGTTAGTATAATAGTAATAATAGTAGTTGTAGCAATAGTTGCAATATCATATTATTTTATAAAACAAAATAGCAGAAAATACAAAATTGAAAAAATTGAAAATTATCAATATTTTACGTTAAAGAAAAACGATACCTTTGGAGTTATTGATAAAAATCAAAATATAATTATTGAACCAAATTATACAGATGTAAAAATACCAAATCCAGAAAAATCAGTATTTGTATGCTATCAAGGCGACGATATTACCATTTTTAACGAACAAAAACAAGAAATATTTACGGAATATGAAAAAGTAGAGCCTATAAGATTAAAGAATATAGCAAGCAACTTAATGTATGAAAAAACGGTATTAAAATACACTGAAAATGGAAAATATGGTCTAATAGATTATACTGGTAAAAAAATTACAAAAGCAATTTATGAAGAACTAGATAGTTTACCATATAAAGAGGGAGAAATACTTGTTAAACAAGATGGAAAATATGGAGTAATTAATATTAATGGAAATAAATTAGTTGATATCGAATATGATCAAGTTTCGGTAGATGGATATTATACAGATGAAAATGAATATAAATACTCTGGATATATTGTTTCAAATACAACTGAAGAAGGATACAGATATGGTTATGTAGATTATACAGGAAAAGAATTATTGCCACCAGAATTTAATGAATTGGAAAGAATAGTAGAAATAGAAGATAATGAAAATGTTTATTTAATAGCTGCAAAAAATGGACAATATGGAGTAATAAAAAATACAGAAAATATAATAAATAACGAATATCAATCAATAACATATGATTCAAAAAATCAAGTTTTTGTCATCGAAAAGAGCAAAAAATATGGAATAGCAAAAATAGATGGACAAATTATTGTTCCAGTAGAATATAATCAAATAGATATTACAGGAATATATTTATATGCGCAAAACGACCAAGGAACAACAGTATATAGTGGTAATGGAACACAAGTAAATATTGATCCAGATATAGCAATTTTAGATACTACTAATGAAAATTATAGAATAAGAATTAACAATGAAATAGGAACAAAGTATGGAGTAATTGATAATGAAGGAAAAAAATTAATAGAGGAAAAATACAATTATATAGAATATTTATATGATGATTTATTTATCGCAAGTTCTGAAAATGGAGAACTAGGAGTGATAAATGACAAAGATGAAGTAAAAGTTAATCTTGAGTGCAGTTCTGTTCAAAAAATAGGAAATACTGATTTAATTAGAACAGTTGTTGGTCAAACAACAAGAATTTATAAAAGAGATATGACATTAGTCTGTGAACTAACTGGAGCAACTATAACGGAAGAAGAAAACTATATAAAAATATATAATAATAATGAAACTAAATATTTAGATAAACAAGGAAATGAACTTAAAAATACAGATGTATATCCTAATAATAATATCTTTGCTACAAAAAACGAACAAGGATTATGGGGATTTATTGATAAATCTGGAAATCAAGTCATAGATTATCAATATGAAAAAGTAACGGAAGTTGATGAATATGGATATGCAGGTATAAAGAAAGATGGAAAATGGGGAGTTGTTGATAATCAAGGACAAGTTATACTAGAACCAACATATGATTTGCAAGAAGAATTAGAACCAATTTTCATGGGCCCATATCATCAGGTAACGTATGGCTTTGGAGAAGTTTATTTTGAGGATTTAAGAGCATAGGAATATAAAACAGTGAAAAAATGAATTTATAAAGTATTAAAAACTTTATAAACTCATTTTTTTTCAATATTCTAATTTATCCTGATTTTTTGACACATCAAAACTTTTTATAGCATTATCAGGATGCATCTAGTTGTTTTCATATAAAATTATATTTTGTAAGAAAGAGTTTTTTCAATGTTTTAATGTTTTTTGTTTATACATTTTTTACATAATGAAAAAGTTAAATATTGTAACATTTTTAGTTTATAATCATAAAATTAGTAAATACTATAAAAAAGAAAACTTCATAAAAGAAGGTGAAAACTTGAAATTAGGAATTGCATTATCTGGAGGAGGAATAAGAGGAATTGCACATGCAGGAGTATTAAAAGCATTAGAAGATAATAAAATCAAAATTGATATCATTGGAGGGACGAGTTCAGGAGGGCTAATTGCATCTTTATATGCAATGCGGATATTCACCATACTATATCTATATAATATTCAAAAAATATGCAAAAGAAATAACAGAGATAAGCTCTAATCCAATAATATCTGGAATAGGAGGATATGTAAAAAATAAAAAAGTTTCTTTAAAAGGATTAAAAACAGGAGAATCAATAGAAGAAGCATATAGCCACTTAGCAAGTAGAAAAGGAATAAAAATAATGTCAGATATCACAAAAATGCCATTGGTAATACCAGCAGTAGATATAAAAACATCAAAAGAATATATATTTACAAATAATGTTTTGGATGAAGAAAGAGAAAAGTATATTAGTGAGATTACAATCGGAAAAGCAGTAAGAGCAAGTAGTAGTTTTCCAGCAATTTTTTGCCCATGTAAATATAAAAAATATAGATTTTTAGATGGTGGAGTTTTAGATAATATACCAGTAACTGAAGTAAAAAAACAAGGGGCAGATAAAGTAATTGCTGTTAATTTTAAGGCAGATGATATTACTGAAGAAAGTAATATTATGGATATAGTTATGAGAACAATAGATATAATGGGAAATAAAATTTCAGAAGATGGACTAAGTTTAAGTGATTATATTTTAACTGTTGAAACAGATAAAACAGGACTTTTAGATTTTGAAAAATTAGATAAGTGTTATAAATATGGATATCAAGCGGCAATAAGAGAAATGGATAAAATTAAAGAAATTGTAACAAAAAGATAAATAAATTACTATAATATATTAATTAAATTAAAAAAAGTGAAAGATTGTGAGATGATTAAATTTATGGATATTAGGTATTTTGACAATGCTGCAACAACTAAAATTAAAGAAGAGGTATTAGAAGAAATGCTACCATATTTAAAAGAAGAGTATGGAAATGCATCATCTTTATATACAATTGGAAGAAGTGCAAAAAGAGCAATAGAAAAAGCGAGAAAGCAAGTAGCAGAACTTATAAATGCAAATCCAGAAGAAATATATTTTACAAGTTGTGGGTCTGAAAGTGATAATACTATAATAAAAGGAATTGCTAAAGCATATAGTAAAAAAGGAAAACACATAATAACATCAAAAATAGAGCATCCGGCAGTTTTACATACTTGCCAAGTCTTAGAAAAACAAGGATTTAGAGTAACATATTTAAATGTTACCAAAGATGGAGTAATAGATTTAGAACAATTAAGAAGAACAATTAGTATGGATACAATACTTATTACAATTATGACTGCAAACAACGAAATAGGAACAATTCAGCCAATTGAAGAAATATCAAGAATTGCAAAAATGTATAACATAATATTCCATACAGATGCAGTTCAAGCCTGTGGAAATATGAAAATAGATGTTCGAAAAATGGGAATAGATAGCCTTTCGCTCTCAGGGCATAAAATAAATGCACCAAAAGGAATAGGGGCTTTATATGTAAAAAAAGGAATTGAATTTGAAAGATTAATTGATGGAGGACATCAGGAAAATAATAAAAGAGCAGGGACAGAAAATGTTGCAGAAATTGTTGGGTTAGGAAAAGCCTGTGAAATAGCAAAAAACAATTTAGAAGAGCATGTCAATTATTTAAAAGAATTAAGAGATTATTATATATCACAAGTAACAGAGAGAATAGAAAACACTAAACTTAATGGAACAATAAAAAATAGATTACCGGGAAATGCTAATATTTGTTTTGATGGAGCAGTAGGAGAAACATTGCTTTTAAAATTAGACGAACAAGGAATATGTGTTTCAACAGGTTCTGCATGTAGTTCAGGATCTACTGAGCCTTCACATGTATTAACAGCAATTGGATTAAATGAAAGAGAGGCAAATTCATCTATTAGAACAACTTTTGGAGAGGAAAATACTAAAGAAGATGTGGATTTCCTAATTAACAATTTAGAAAGAATAGTTAATGAAATACGAACAGATAGAGAAAAAACAATCTAAAAGTTAAATTTGACAATTTTTGCAAAATATAGTATAATCAAAAACAGCGATTAGCCTAGAGCTAGAAATGAGATTTTTAAAGATAAACGAAAATTAATGTTTTAAAACTTTATTTTAATAATTAAGAGAGAAAATTAGATAATAGGAATCGGATTTTTAAGTTTATATCATACTATTATAATAAAAAGAGAGAAAATAGGGAATAATTTAGTATGTAGATAAACATATTATTTATTGCATATAGAAAAAAGAGAGATACGTATGCAATATGTAAAACAAAAAAGAGAGAAACATATTAATATTAGTTTTTAGAAGTTCATGAAAAGACCATGAACAGTCTTATTGATTTTATATAATTTATAATAGAAGCAAAAGGTTAATAAACGCGGAAATTTTAAAAATATAATAAGAAGAAAGGAGAACTTATGACAGAAGAAAATTTAGAAAACAAAAAAGAAAGAAGAACAAGAAAAACAGGGGAAGGAGGTCAAAGAATTAGAAAAACAAATAATAGAAGAATAAGAGAAAAACAAGAAAATATCAATAAAAACGAAAACAAAATAGAAAATACAAATAAAGTGGAAATCATTCATAGAGCGGAAAAAGTTAATAATGAAGAAGAAAATGTAAAAGTAGAGAAAAAAACAACTAGAAGAAGAACAAAAAGAGAATTTAACACAGAAAATAAAGAAAACAGAGAAAAAAGAAGCTCATCAAAAACAAGAAAAAACAATCAAGATATTTTCAAAGCTTCAAAATTAAAAATAATCCCATTAGGAGGATTACATGAAGTAGGAAAAAATATAACAGTATTTGAATATGAAAATGAAATCATAGTTGTAGACTGCGGATTATCATTCCCAGAAGATGACATGTTAGGTGTTGACTTAGTTATACCAGATATCAGCTATTTAGAGAAAAATGTTGATAAAATAAAAGGGTTAATAATAACACATGGACATGAAGATCATATAGGAAGTGTGCCATATTTATTAAAGAAAATAAATATACCAATTTATGCACCAAAATTAGCAGCAGGATTAATCAGAAATAAATTGGAAGAGCATAAATTATTAAGAAGTACAACATTAATTGAAATTATGCAAGGACAAACCTTACAATTAGGAAAGAATTTTAAAGTTGAAATAATAAGAAGTACACATAGTATACCAGATTCAGTAATGCTTGCAATAACAACACCTGCTGGAACAATATTACACACAGGTGACTTCAAAGTAGATTACACACCAATTGATGGAAAAATAATGGATTTGTGTAGAATTGCAGAAATAGGAAATCAAGGAGTACTTGCATTAATGTCAGACAGTACAAACGCAGAAAGAAAAGGATTCACAATGTCAGAAAGCTCAATAGGAGAAGTGTTTGACAAACTATTTTTACATTGTACAAAAAGAATAGTTGTTGCAACATTTGCATCAAATGTTCATAGAATCCAACAAATAGTAAATTCAGCCGTAAAATATCATAGAAAAATCGCTGTATGCGGTAGAAGTATGATAAACATGATAGAAACAGCAAGAGAATTAGGTTATATTGAATGTCCAGAAAATATATTTATAGATATTGACATGATAAATACTTACACAGATGAACAATTAGTAATTATAACAACAGGAAGTCAAGGAGAACCAATGTCAGCACTAACTAGAATGGCAGCTGGAGACCACAGAAAAGTAAAAATAACACCAAATGACTTAGTTATAATTTCAGCAAATCCAATACCAGGAAATGAGAAATTCATCTCAAAAGTAATAGATGATTTAATGCAAATAGGAGCAGAAGTTGTATATAGTTCACTAGAAGCGGTACATGTTTCAGGACATGCTTGCCAAGAAGAACAAAAATTAATTTTAGCATTGACAAAACCAAAATATTTCATACCAGTACATGGTGAATATAGACAATTAAGAGCACATAGTGAAACTGCTCAAAGTATGGGAATTGATAAAGATCATATTATTATGATGTCAAATGGTAGAATACTTGAAATAAACCAAGATGGAGCAGAATTAACAGGTTCTGTACAAAGTGGAAGAATTTTAGTTGATGGACTTGGAGTTGGAGATGTTGGAAGTGTTGTTTTAAGAGACAGACAACATCTATCACAAGATGGTTTAATAGTTATTGTTTTAACAATGGATTCATCTACAGGTGAAGTAGTTGCAGGTCCAGATGTTATTTCAAGAGGTTTCGTATATGTAAAAGAATCAGAAAATTTAATGGATGATGTGAAATCAGTTGTAAGACATGAAATTAAGAAATGTGAAGAAAGAGGTATACGTGATTGGGCTACTATTAAATCAGCAGCAAGAGAAAATTTAAGAGATTATATTTTCATGAAAACAAAAAGAAACCCAATGATTATACCAATTATAATGGAAGTGTAGCGAAAATGTTGAAATACCAGGCTTTTAATAGCCTGGTATTAACTGTTTGTTGATAATTTGTTGATAACCCAATAAGTTTTAATAAGTTCAAATAGGTTTTATTATTGATTAGATGCCAAAATATATAACTTTTTTTGCTCTTTGTAGGTAACCATTTTTATGGCTTCAAATTTTTCTTCTATAGAGACATGGGAATAAATATCTTCTCCAACATCGTCATTAGTGTGCCCTAAAATTGAATTGATAATTATATCTTTAACTCCTAATTTTCTAAGTTCATTTCTTAACATATGCCTTGCATCATGAGCAGTATGTCCTGAAAGTTCTGGATGCAAGTTTTTAAAATTATGTTGGAAATGATATAGATAATAATCATAATCTACTTTATTTCCATTAGGTTGCATAAATAGAAATTCATTGTTAGGATTATAATATTTCTCATATAGATGTTTTACAGCAGGATGTATAGGAATTTCTCTATTTATTCCTGCTTCTGTTTTTAATCCACCTATAAGATAATTATCATCTAAAAATATATTTACTGTATATAAAGAAAGTAATTCATCAGCTCTCATTCCAGAATACAATAGCATCAACCAAAAATCTCTAATGAACATTTCTCTTTCTTTTTTACTATGTTCTTTTAATCCATTAGATCTAGTTTTTAAATTCCATAGATAATCTATCTGTTCATATGTAAATAATCGTTCTTTTTGCACGGTCTTATTTTTGGCCTTTTTGACTTCTTTTTTATTAGAAATATTAGGTATAAATTGAGCGTATCCTTTATCTATTATATCTTCTTCCAATGCAAACTTATCTAAATTAAGATAAAGATTAACCATTTGTCTTTGCGAATCAATACCTTTTTTGCTTTCCTTTAAATGCTTTATAAAATCAGAAGCTCTTAAATCCTTATAAACTTTATCATAAAGTGCTACAGAATTATGAAATGCAGTAATCATACCCCTACAATAATTACGACCAAACGGTTTATTTTTAGGCCTAATATGATATATTTTTTCCTGTTTTGCTTCTTCATTAGTAAGCATTTTTGCTTCCTTGAATTTTTCAAATAATTGTTTAAAAGTATAAGTGTCTTTCTTTAATTGGTCAGCCATTTTTTTATTAGGGTTTTCAACAGATACTAAGGGATATGGCTTAGGTGGAAATATTGCAATCCTATTATATTTATCTTCTTTAATATAAAGAGGAGTAGGGTTTTTATGATAATTTTCTAAACATACCAAAGCCTCAAGTTGTGTTTCAAAAGTGCTAATAAAATGATATATATTTTTTCCATTAATATCTTTTCCTATTGTTATTTTTGCACCCCAAGGTTTTCTTCTTCCGTTTCCTAGATAGGTAGCACATCCGCTACCATTAGATCTTTTTTTAAATTCATACATATATAAAAAACCTCCATTTTTCTTTTAATAACACTTGAAAAATGAAGACTTTTTGTATATAATACAAGAGTAATCACTTTCCTAAGTGTTTACATCCTGGATAATGTGTGGTGTTCCGCAAAAACTAGCACATTATCCTTTTTTTATAAATTTATAGTTGTTTTTTTCTTATGATTTTTTGAATTGAATTCTTTTACAAACTTATAAACATTCATATCACCAGTACAATTAAAAGCAATGTATTTTATTTCACCATTATCCATAAATGTAAATATCAAATATGAATGTATTATTTTAGAAGTTTTTTCTTTTGCTCTACCTCCAATCATTGCTCCAACAGGACCAAATAACATAGCACCACCAATAGCTCCGCCTATGCTTGAAACACTATTTTTTTGTATATCTACATCATTTGTTATAGATATATCTGTAACTTTTTCTTTTGCTAATTTAAAAGAATTATTATTTGCTAAAAATTCATATTCATTAGAGCAAGAAAAAATTTGAGTAATTGTATTTTCTGCAATAGGTAATCCATAAAAATGTGATAATGTTATGAATAAGGTTGCATTTCTTTCATTCTTTAAATTTAAAAGATTCTTTTTTATTTTAGATTTTTGATATGAGGTATAATAAATCATAAATAAACAGAATAATATAAAAACAAGTAAAATTACAACAATTGGATCCATAATAAGATCTCCTTTCTATATTTTTATTTGAAAGCACTATTATTTTCTACTTTTACAACTTCTCCTAAAAATTCAATATCATTTAAAGTCAAGTTATTTTGTATTGGAAAATTCCACATATTCATTGCTTGTAATTCTATCTCTCCATTGTCTGATAAGGTAACTTTACGAATAATAGGTATACTACCTTTAACTTTTAAAAGATATGTTTTTTTGTTTATAAATTTTTTGAATTTTTTTATTATGGCGATATCTCCAATATCAAGAAGTGGAGCCATTGAATTATCTGAAGCATATATTGCAAAAAAATTATTTGGATCTTCATCAGCAATATCAGTTCTATAGGAATATGGTATTTTTTTAAGTACTTCATTAGTAGAAGGATTAATAATATTTATTTCAGTGATTTTGGTTTTTCCATAGTTTCTATCTATTGGTACATTATATCCCATAAGCCAAACTTCATTAGTATCTAATGCTTCTGCAAGTAAAGAAAGTTTGTCTTGTCTGGGAAATGCTTTTCCTTTTAAGTATTTATTTATTAAACCACTACTCAATTTTGTTTTTTCACATAATTCTACTTGTTTCATATTTCTTATTTTTAAGATTTTTTTCAATCTATTAGTAAAGGTATCTTCCAAATTTTGCACCTCCTCAATATAATATATTATAAAGAAAAACTTAACAAAAGTCAATAAAATGTTAACAGAAATAAAAAAAACCCGGAAATTTCATTTGAAATGCAACAAAAATTTCATAAAAAAGTAAATGAACAGTAGACAGGAGTAAGCAAAACTCG
>CALXFF010000018.1 GCA_944387525.1 uncultured Clostridia bacterium
CTACTCTATAAAGGTTTATAAGATTTCTAACCCAATTATTTTTATGCGTTACAAGAAAAAATATCTACAACTGTTGGTATTCCTATTGCAATTACTGGTATTCCTAAAGTTTTTTGACTTATTTCACTTCGGGTATTTCCAACTCCTGCACCTGGTACAATTCCTGTATCTGAAAGTTGGACTGTACTACTAATTCTTTCAATACTTCTCGAAGCTAGTGCATCAATCACAATTATAAGTTTTGGTTTTATATTATCAACCACACCTTTTAAAATTTCAACAGTTTCAATTCCTGTTGTTCCTAAAACCCCTGGTGCTATTGCACTTACCATTCTAGTTCCTTCTTCTACATATTGTGGCAAGTAATTTATTAAATGTCTTGTTACATCAATTTCATTAATTACTTTTGGACCTAAACTATCTGGTGTCACATATATATTTCCAAGTCCTACTACTAAAATTTCTCCTTGCTTATCTATATGCACATCAATCAATTTTCTTAGCTCATTTGTTAATGTTTCTGATGCTTTTTGTATCTCATCTTCTTGTGCAATTTTTAATTTTTTAATATCAATAGTTACATATGTCCCTATTGGTTTTCCTATTGCTTTTTCGCCACTTTCATTTGTTATTTTCACTCTTTCAATTTTTATATTTTCATCTACATCTTCCTGTTCACTTTCAATACCATCAATTTGAGTTTCAATTTTATTTGCTTTTTGGTACAAATCTCTTCTTTCAGATGCTAAATCTGTTCTAAAATTATACATATAATCATTCCTCCTAAACAGGGATTTAAGGAACGGTCCTCTAAATCCCTGTTTTTAGGGATTTGGGGACGGACCTTTAAATCTTTCTAACTAAATTTTTTATTTATTATTTACAAAAGATATTTGAATTATGTGTATTTAAAATAAATTTCAATAATTTTCTTAGTTTTATTTATTATTTACTTGAAAAACAATAAAATCTAATATATAATTGACATAACTTAAATTAAGGAGGTATATATTATGAAACTATCATTAATTAATGTATTTCGGAATGCAAGTTTTAAAAAATTAGACTGGCTACCAGAATTGTTTTTTGGAATTGGATTTTTTGTTACTGTATTAGCTTTGTTTTGGTTTCGGCTCAACTCAAACTGGTTTGTAGTGTTAATGCTTCCCATATTAGTTGGCCTAATAACTGAAGGATTATTTATGGTTATACATGGAATTTATATTTGTTTAAAAGATCGTAACCATGAAATGAGATATCATAAATTTGATACAGCAAACGACACAAATTATAATAATACTAGTTCAAAACATGATTATGGAAAATACAACAAATTCTAATCAAGCTAGTCAAAATACAAAAAATCGTAAAATTCTAAGAGCTCAACAAAAAAGGCTATTGAAATGATTTATAAACTCATTCAATAGTCTTTCTGTTTTTTAGAAAGGTCCGTCCCTAAATCCCTAAAAACAGGGATTTAGAGGACCGTCCCCCTAATCCCTGTTTAGATATTTCTTTAAAAATTTTCCTGTATAACTTCTTTCGTTATTACAAATTTGCTCTGGTGTACCAACTGCAACCACTTCTCCACCATTGTCTCCACCTTCTGGTCCTAAATCTATTATGTGGTCACATGTTTTTATTAAGTCCAAATTATGCTCTATTACAATTATTGTATTTCCTGTATCTACTAATCGTTGCAAAATATCAACTAATTTATGAACATCTGCTATATGAAGTCCAGTTGTTGGCTCATCTAATATATATAATGTTTTTCCTGTTGCTTTTTTAGATAGTTCTGTTGCAAGTTTTACTCTTTGTGCTTCTCCACCTGATAATGTTGTTGATGGTTGTCCTAATTTGATATAACTTAATCCTACATCATATAATGTTTGGATTTTTTGTTTTATACGTGGTACTTTATCAAAAAATTCTAATGCTTCTTCTACTGTCATATCTAGTACATCTGCAATTGATTTTCCTTTATATTTTACTTCTAATGTTTCTCTGTTATATCTTTTTCCTTTACATACCTCACAAGGCACATAAATATCTGGTAAGAAGTGCATTTCGATTTTATGAACTCCGTCACCATTACAACTTTCACATCTTCCTCCTGCAACATTGAAACTAAATCTTCCTTTTTGATATCCTCTAACTTTTGCTTCTTCTGTTGCTGCAAATAAGTCTCTAATAAAATCAAATACTCCTGTATATGTAGCTGGATTTGAACGTGGTGTTCTTCCTATTGGTGATTGGTCTATATTTATTATTTTATCAATACTATTTAATCCTTTAACTGCTTTACATTTTCCTGGTTTTTCATTTGAACCATTTAATTCTTTTGCAATTGTTTTATATAATACTTCATTTACAAGTGTTGATTTCCCTGAACCTGAAACTCCTGTTACGCAGTTAAATACTCCTAATGGAAATTTTACACTTATATTTTTCAAGTTGTTTTCAGTTGCACCTTGTACTTCAATAACTTTTGTTTTTGTATGTTTTCTCCTTTTTTTAGGTACTGGTATCTGTTTTCTACCACTCAGATATTGACCTGTTATAGAATCCTCAACTTGTTTAACTTCTTCAGCAGTTCCGCTGTGCCATAACTTGTCCACCATGAGTTCCAGCACCTGGTCCGATATCGATTATTTGATCTGCGGCATACATTGTATCTTCATCATGTTCAACAACAAGTAATGTATTTCCTAAATCTCTTAATTTCTTTAATGTTGCTAAAAGTTTATCATTATCTCTTTGATGTAATCCTATACTTGGTTCATCTAAGATATATAATACTCCTGTCAAACCTGAACCAATTTGCGTTGCTAAACGAATTCTTTGAGCTTCTCCACCTGATAATGTTCCTGCATTTCTTGATAGAGTTAGATATTCCAATCCAACATCCATTAAAAATTGCAATCTTTGGTCAATTTCTTTTAATATTAATTCTGAAATCATTGCTTCTGTTTTGTTTAATTCTAAGTTATTTAAATAAGCCTTTATTTTATCAATTGACATTTCTGTTAATTCGTTTATGTTTTTATCTCCTACTTTTATTGATAAAATTTCCGGCTTTAATCTTGCTCCATGACAAGCATAACATTCTGAATTTGTCATATACATCTCATAAAAATCTCTCATTCCTTGAGATTTCGTTTCGTTATGACGTCTATCTAATGTTGGCAATACCCCTTCAAATGGTGCTGTGAATTTTCTTGTACCTGCATAAGATGAATATTCAAAATCAATTTCTTCATCACCAGTACCATATAAAATCTTCTCCATAAACCATCTTGGTAAATCTTTTATTTTTTTACCTTTTATATCTATTCCATAATGTCTACCAATACTTTCAAAATACATTTTTGCCATTGTGTCGCCTTTTTTCATAGTGCTTGAACCAAATGCTTTTATTCCATCGTAAAGAGTTTTATTCTTGTCTGGCACAATTAAATCTTCATCCATTTTCATTAAATAACCAATACCTGTACAAGTTGGACAAGCACCAAATGGATTATTGAATGAAAACATTCTTGGAGTTAATTCTGGAAAACTAAATCCACAATCAGGACATGCATAGTTACAACTATATAGTTTTGGCTCTTTTCCTACAACATCTATTAAAACCAATTGGTTTGCATGTTTTAATGCTACTTCAACAGATTCGGTTAATCTACTAATTATATCTGGTTTTATTACTAATCTATCTACAACTAATTCTACATTATGCTTCTTTTTTCTATCTATTTCTATATCATCAGAAAGTTCATATACTTCTCCATCCACTCTTACTCTCACAAAGCCTTCTTTCTGATATTCTTGAAATTGCTTTACAAATTCTCCTTTACGCCCTCTTACAACTGGTGCTAATACTTGGATTCTTGTGCCTTCTTCTAAAGTCATTATATTATCGATTATCTGGTCAATTGACTGTTTCTCGATTTTTTTATGACAGTTTGGACAATATGGCACTCCAATTCTTGCATACAAAAGACGTATGTAGTCATATATTTCTGTTACTGTTCCAACTGTTGAACGAGGATTTTTTGATGTGGTTTTTTGGTCTATTGAAATCGCAGGAGACAACCCATCTATTCTTTCTACATTTGGCTTTTCCATTAATCCTAAGAATTGTCTTGCATATGATGATAGACTTTCTACATATCTTCTTTGTCCTTCAGCATATAATGTGTCAAATGCTAGACTTGATTTTCCAGAACCTGAAAGTCCTGTGATTACTACTAATTTATCTCTTGGTATTTCTAAATCTATATTTTTTAAATTATGTTCTTTTGCACCTTTTATAATTATTTTATCGTTCATTCATATACCATTCCTTTCCTATCCCAAAGCACAATATAGTTGTTGGAAAAGATATTTTTCAACCTGCTAAAAAATCCCTACAATTTCTCCATCATCATCAATATCAATACTCTCTGCTGCAGGTATCTTTGGAAGTCCAGGCATAGTCATAATTTTACCTGCAAGAACTACTATAAATCCTGCACCTGCTTTTAACTCTACATTTCTAACATGTATATTATATTCATCTTTACATTCTAAGTTCTTTGCATCATCTGAAAAAGAATATTGTGTTTTAGCAATACAAACAGGTAAATCTCCATAACCTAATTTTTCTATTTTCTCAATTTCTTTTTCCGCTTCTTCTGAATATTCAACATCTTTGGCTCCATAAATCTTAGTTGCAACTTTTTGTATTTTTGATTTGATATTTTCATTTAAGTCATACATATATTTAAAATTTTCTTTTTGTTCAGTCAATTTTACCAATTTGTTTGCAATATCAGTTGCACCGTCTCCACCTTTTGCCCAACCTTCAACTAGACTTAATTCAACACCTTTTTCATTCAATCTTTGTTCTACAAACTCAATCTCTTTTTCTGTATCTTGATTATATCTATTTAATGCAACTATGACATTCAATCCAAATTTATTTTTTAAATTATCTATATGTCTATATAGATTATCCATTCCTTTTTCTAGACCTTCTAGATTTTCTTCCTGTATCTTATCCTTTTCTACTCCACCATGATATTTAATAGCTTTAATTGTTGCAACCAATACTACTGCATCTGGTTTTAATTCTGCTTTCCTGCATTTAATATCTAGGAATTTCTCTGCTCCCAAATCAGCACCAAATCCCGCTTCTGTTATAACATAGTCTCCTAGTTTTAAAGCCATTCTAGTTGCAATAATACTATTACATCCATGTGCTATATTGGCAAATGGTCCACCATGTACAATTGCTGGTGTATGTTCTAAAGTTTGTACTAAATTAGGTTTAATAGCATCTTTTAAAAGAACTGTCATAGCACCTTGTGCATTTAATTGTCTGCTATATATTGGTTCTCCTTCTTTATTATAGCCTACCAAAATATTTCCAAGTCTTGTTTTTAAATCTTCTATATTTTCTGCTAAACAAACAATTGCCATAATTTCAGATGCAACAGTTATATCAAATGAATCTCTACGTGGTACTATTTTCTTTTTTCCAGATAAACCTGTCTCAACTGCTCTTAATTGCCTATCATTTAAATCCACACATCTTTTCCATACCACTCTATCAAAGCCTAATTCATTTCCAAAATAAATATGATTGTCAATTAGGCTAGATAATAAATTATTTGCAGCTGTCATTGCATGAATATCACCTGTAAAATGTAAGTTTATATCTTCCATTGGTGCTATTTGTACTTTACCTCCACCAGTTGCTCCTCCTTTTATTCCAAAAACAGGTCCAAGTGAAGGTTCTCTTAATGCAAGTATTGATTTTTTTCCTATTTTCTGTAGTCCATCAGCAATTGCTATTGACATGGTAGTTTTTCCTTCACCTAATGGTGTTGGACTGATTGCCGTAACTAATATCAATTTTCCATCTTTTCTATCTTTTCTTTTTTCATATACTTCATTTGAGATTTTAGCTTTATATTTTCCATATTGCTCTATATCATCTTCTTCAATTCCTACCTTTTTAGCTACATCTACAATTTTTTCTAATTTTGTATTTCTTGCAATTTCAATATCTGTCATAACAATCACCCTTTCTTTTACGCAATTAATCCTACCACTAATCCAATTAATGCTCCAACAAATACCTGTACTGGTGTATGACCTAAGACTTCAACTAACTTTTCTGAAACCTGAACACCTGTTAACCCTGGTGTTTCCACTAATTTATTTAATAAAGCTGCTTGTTTTCCAGCGGCTCTCCTAACCCCACATGCATCATACATTACAACAAACGCAACAATAAATGATAGTGCAAAAAGTGATGTGCCTACTCCTTCATATTTTCCAATTAATGTTGTCAATCCAACTACGACTGCTGAATGAGAACTTGGCATTCCTCCTGCTCCTAAAATTCTTTTAAAATTAAATTTCTTAGTTGTCACTAAGTCATAAATTAATTTAAATAGTTGTATACAAAACCATAGTAAAAATGGTATATATATGTATTTATTTTGTATAAATGTCATAAAATTGTTCATACTTCTCTCCCTTTTATATTTATATTAGTTTTTATTATTTTCTAAGCATTTTCTTCTGTATCAAAACTTTCTTCTTTCATATCCCCATCTTGATTAACTAAAATTGTAATTTTCTTTTCAGCTTCTTCTAAAACCTTATTGCATTCTTTTGAAAGTTTAATTCCTTCCTCAAATTTTGCTACTGATTCGTCTAAACTTAAATCCCCTTTTTCCAATTCTGTTACTATTTTTTCTAATTCTGCCATTTGTTCTTCAAAATTTTTATTTTTTTCCATTCTATTCATTCCTTTCCTAAGACACAAATCTAATTGAACCCTCAATACACTTATTAATAATAAATTCAATAAATATAGTTAAATTTTAGTCATTTTTCTCAAAGGTCCGTCCCTAAATCCCTAAAAGCAGGGATTTTTAGGACCGTCCCCCTAATCCCTATCTCTGACAATTGCATTCCTCTTTCCATCAGCTAGCCTTATTAATATTTCATCACCTGATTTTAGTTCTGCCACTTTTTTTACTATTTTACCATCTTTTTCTGTAATTGAATATCCCCTTAGCAGTGTTTTTAGCGGACTATATGCATCTAATTTTGCAGTTAATTCAACAAAGTTTGACTTTTCTTTTTCATATTTTGTTTTTATTATATTCTCTAATTTTTTTATGTATTGATCTACCACTAAATATTGTTCTTGTATTTTTCTAGTTGGTTCTTTAAACACTGTGCTTGCCATACATTTTTCATATCTCATCTGCATTAATTCTACTTTTTTTATTAAAGATATTCTTAATCTATTTTGATATCCTAATATTTTTTGCTTTACTTCATAGATATCTGGTACAGCAAGTTCTGCAGCAGCAGATGGTGTTGGTGCTCTTAAGTCTGCAACAAAGTCTGATATTGAAAAGTCTGTTTCATGTCCTACTGCTGATATTATTGGTATTTCTGAATCGTATATTGCTCTTGCAACAATTTCTTCATTAAATGGCCATAAATCTTCTAATGAACCACCACCTCTAGCTAATATTAATACATCTGCTAAATTTTTTTCATTCATATATCTAATTCCGTCTGCTATTTTTTCAGCTG
The DNA here is from genome assembly GCA_944387525.1 of uncultured Clostridia bacterium. Taxonomy (GTDB): domain Bacteria; phylum Bacillota; class Clostridia; order TANB77; family CAG-508; genus CAG-269. The sequence goes on from CALXFF010000018.1 coordinate 7,603, forward strand.
CCCCTTCTCCTTGTACTGCTACTGGTAATAATCTGATATATACATTTGGATTTCTTCTTGTTGAAACATTTATTATATCTCTTATTACTGAACCAGTCTGAGATGTTAATACTCCTATAACTTTTGGCATTGTAGGAATAGGCTTTTTGTGTGTTTCGTCAAATAATCCTTCTTTTTCTAATTTTTCTTTTAATTCTTGATATTTTGCATATAAATCACCTACACCATCTTCTTCCATTGCTTGTGCATATACTTGGTAGACTCCATCTCTTTCAAATACTGATACACTTCCTAATATAAATACTTTCATTCCGTCTTTTGGTGTAAAGTTTAATTTTTGTGCATATGATTTAAACATTATACATTTTACTAATGATTTTTCATCTTTTAGTGTAAAATACATATGTCCAGTATAATGATGTTTAAAATTAGATATTTCTCCCTTTATTAATATATGATTTAAATATTCATCATTTGCTATCTTTTCTTTTATGTATTGATTTAGATAAGATACCGTAATTGCCATATTTGCATATTTCATTTTTAGTATCATTCCTTTCACCTATTAACTCATACTTAAAAGTTTTTAATTTTTGCAAGCAAAATTTCATTTAAAATACAAGGAAAAATACTTTTGTATATAACCTAGTTTTAAATGAAATTTTAGTCTATAAATATTAATTTACAATACTTGCTAATACTCCATTAACAAAGTTTTTTGATGAGTCTTCTCCGTATTTCTTAGCTAATTCTACAGCTTCATTTATAACAACTTTAAATGGTAATTCTTTATATTGAATCTCATAAATTGCTAATTTTAAAATTGCTAAATCAATTTTTGAAATTCTATCTATTTTCCAATCTTTTTTTAGATTTTTTTCTATTTGATTTACAATATTTTCTTTATTTTTTTCAATTCCAAAAATCGCATCTTGTATATATTCTTTTGCACTCTTATCTGTAATTTCGTTATTTTCAATATATAAATCTACCGCTTCTTGTAAATCTTCTTGATTTAAAGAATTATCTTGTTTCTGTATCTCTAAGCTATATATTAGTTCAAATGCTTTTTCACGTATTGCTGACCTATTCATTTCTTACTTTTCCCCTTTAATTTCTACATTTTATCTATAAAACCTTTTAATTTTGATTTTACATCTTCTTTATTTTGTTGTACATAATTTCCAATAAAAGCACCTAATATCAATACTACAATTGCTAATATTAAATCATGTAATCTAGTTACTAAAATTAATATTGCTACTATAATACCTATTATTGCTCCTTTATATTGACTCCAAAAATTCTTAAAATTATCCATTTGAATCATTCCTCTCTGACATTTCTAATTTTTCATGTTTTGCGTAAATCCAATTGGAAAAGAATTAAATTTTGGCTAGGAAAACAAGTTTGACGACGCCAAAATTGTAATTATTTTTCAATTGACTCCTTTGGAGCAACTTTCTTAACAGTAATATTTACTTCTTTAACTTCTAAATCTGTTGCTACTTTTATTTTTTCTTTTATCTTATTTTGCAAATTAGCTGACAAATCCTTGATAACTGCATTTGCATTTACAATTAATGTAACATATACTCTAACATTGTTATCTTTATCTAAATCTACTCTTGTTGTAACATCTTCTGCACTTTCAAAATTTAATGCAACTGAATTAACTAAATTTTCAATTGTCTCTTTTGATATCATCAATTTTCCATTGTCATTTTCTAATAAAACTCCTTGTCTTTCTTTAATTTGCTCTCTTGATGTTGAATCAAAGAATACGCATTTTATTGAAAGTAAAATAAATATTACACATACTGCTAAAACAATATTTGTTATTGTTCCTCCTGATACCATTCCTTCTACTACTCTACCTGCTACATCTATATCTAGCCATCCAAATATCAACAAACATAATATTATTGATAGTATTAATATTATATTAGAATATATAATTAATGTGATTTTTTCTAAAGTTTTCATCTCATTTCCTCCTATTTTGCTATATTTTTTATTATTTCCCTATAGCATTTAATTTAATCTTAAATTTTTCTTTTTTACTATGTTTTATACTTGCTACTTTTATTATTCATCATCTTGATCATTATTTTCTGTTTCTGTTTTCTCAGCTATTGCTGTGTCTGTATTTACACCTTGAACATGGACATTAACTTCTTCAACAACTAAGCCTGTCATGTTTTCTACAGCTTTTTTTACTCTATTTTGGATTTCAAAAGCTACATCTGGTATTCTTGAACCATATTCCACAATAATATTAACATCTAGTTTAGCTTTTCCATCTTCAATATCAGCCTTGATTCCTTTTGCAAGATTTTTCTTGCCACTAAATACTTCTGATATTCCTCCTGCAAATCCTCCTGCCATTCCAGCAACTCCTTGTACTTCTGAAACAGCTACTCCTGCAATAACAGCTACAACATCACTTGATATTTGTATACCATCATTTTCTGATTTTATTTCTTCTTCTAATTCTACAACTTCCCCTTTATTATCTTCATTCACTTTGTTTTCTTCACTCATATGAATTCCTCCTATCCATATATCAAAAAAGATATACTTATTTTTTCCATATAAGTATATCAATTTTTTTTATATTTTACAACTGTTTTACTCAAAAACTTCAAATTCCTCTATCTTATTTCCTCTTAGATAATCTTGAATTGACATTCTCTTTGCATTTTCTCCTTGAATTTCCAACACTTTTATAATTCCATCTTTTGCTTTAATATATAATCCATCTTTACTATCTGATAATAGAACCACACCATTTCCTAAAAAGTCAAGATTTTCTACCATTATCTCATCTTCTTTTGCTAAATCAACTTTCCAAAACTTAATCTTCTTGCCATTTAAAAATGTATAAGCTCCCATAATTGGATTTAAGCCTCTAACTAAATTCTTAATTTCTTGTGCTGTTTTTTTATTCCAATCAATTTTCGCCATTTCTTTTGACAACATTGGAGCAGTAGTAAAATCATCACCTTGTTTTTCTCTTGTTGCTGTTCCTTTCTCTATTTCTTTTAAAGTTTTAACTAAAAGTTCTCCACCTATTTTAGAAAGTCTATCCCATAATTCTCCTGTTGTTTCATCTTCTCCAATCTCTACTTCTTGTTTTAAAATCATGTCACCTGTATCCATACCTTCATCCATATACATTGTCGTAATTCCAGTTGTTCTATCTCCATTTAATACTGCCCATTGTATTGGTGCTGCGCCTCTATATTTTGGAAGTAATGAACCATGTACATTAATGCAACCTAATCTTGGGATTTCTAATATTTCTTTTGGTAGAATTTTTCCATATGCTACAACACATATAACATCTGGATTTAGATTTTTAATTTCTTCAATAAATTCTACGTTTTTTCTAACTTTTTCTGGTTGATATATTTTTAATCCTTTTCCTTCTGCATATTCTTTTACAGGAGATGCTACCATTTTCATTCCTCTACCTTTTGGCTTGTCCGGATTTGTTACTACTCCTATAACATCATAATTTGCTTCTACTAAACTTTTTAAAGACTCCTCAGCAAAGTCTGGTGTTCCCATAAACAAAACTTTCATATTTTTTATCCTTTCTCTATTATAATTATTTTTTGAACAGGATTAATTTTCTTCGGGCTCAACATACTCTAATGTTCCTGGAATTATTTTATCAATAAAAACTTCTCCATTTAAATGATCTACTTCATGTGATATTGCTTGTGCTAGTAGTTCTTTAGCTTTTACTTGCATCCTTTTTCCTTCTCTATCAGTATATTCTGCTACAACTTCAGCAGGTCTAATTATTTTCGCAAATTCATTTGGAAAACTTAAGCAACCTTCTTCTACTTCTTGCTCTCCCTTTGTTTTAATAATTACAGGATTTATCAATACTATTGGTCCTTTATCATCATATAAGTCAATTACAACAATTCTTTTTAATACACCAACTTGAACTGCTGCTAGTCCCACTCCATTATATTTATGCATTGTTTCAATCATATCATCTATAAGTGTTTGTATTTTTTCAGTTGATATCTCTTCTTCTGGTACTTCTTTTGATTTTTTCTTTAATATGTCGTCTCCTTGATATCTTAAATTTCTAATTGCCATTTCTATCTCCTTTCTTGACTTACAGGGATTAGGGGACGGTCCTAATCCCTGCTAGCTCATGTTGTTTGGATTTACATCTATTGAAATTCTTGTATCTTTTATATTTTGCTTATATATATTTTTTAGAGAATTATTTAAAATTCTGTTTATCTCTTCTGTCATATTTCCTTTTATTATAATTCTCCACCTATATCTATTTTGTATCTTATCAATTGGACAAGGCATTGGTTTAAATAGTTTTATTTCATTCTCCTGTGAATTTTTCAATGCGTTTAACTCCTTTTGCAACTCTTCATACATTTGATTTGATACTTTTCTTATTTCATTTTCATTATAACTATTAAATCCAATTAATATTATATCGCAAAATGGCGGATATTTCAATTGTTTTCTTAAAGCAATTTCCGTTTCATAAAATTTCTCGTAATTTTGTTCTCTTGAACATTGTATCGCAAAACTTTGAGGATTATATGTTTGAATTATGACTTTTCCTGGCAAATTCTCACGTCCTGCTCTTCCTGCTACTTGTGTTAAAATTTGAAACGTTCTTTCATTTGCTCTATAATCATCTATATTTAATGAGCTGTCAGCTGCAATTACTCCAACTAATGTTACATTTGGAAAATGATGCCCTTTTACCACCATTTGTGTTCCTATCAAAATATCTATATTTTCATTTTTGAATTTATTTAAAATTTCTTCATGTGAATTTTTCTTTGTTACAGTATCTATATCCATTCTTATTGTACTTGCATTTGGAAATTGCTTATGTATTTCTTGTTCAAGTTTTTGTGTTCCTGTTCCAAAATATCTTATTTTATCGCTTTTACATTCAGGACATACTGTTACTATGTTTTGCTCATATCCACAATAATGACATTTTAATTTTCTTTCATAACTATGATATGTCAAACTGATATTGCAATTTGGACATTTTACTGTGTAACCACAATTCCTGCACATTATAAAAGTAGAATAACCTCTTCTATTTAGAAATAATATTGTCTGTCTTTTATTTTTCAAATTTTCTTCTATGTTAGAATATAGCTCCATACTTAACATTGAACGGTTTCCATTTGCAAGTTCTTGCTTCAAATCTATTATTTCAACTGATGGAAGTGATGAATTGTTTGCTCTTTTTGTCAGTTCTAATAAATTAATCTTTTTTTCCGTTGCTTTATAATATGTCTGTAAATCAGGTGTTGCACTCCCTAATAACAATGGAATATTGTTTTCTTTTGCTAACTTTTTTGCTATTTCTTTTGCATTGTATTTTGGTGTTGTTTCTGATTTATATGAACTATCATGCTCTTCATCTATTATAATAATTCCAACATTTGCTAATGGTGCAAATATGGCAGACCTTGCTCCTATTACAATTTTTGCATCTCCATTTCTTATTTTTTCCCATTCGTCATGTCTTTCACCTATTGAAAGTTTACTATGTAATATTGCTATATCTTCTTTCCCAAACCTTGATACAAATCTTTCTAACATTTGTGGAGTTAATGAAATTTCTGGTACTAATACGATTGCTGTTTTTTCCTTTTCTATTACCTTTTGTATTAGTTGCAAATATACCTCTGTCTTTCCAGAACCTGTTACCCCATATAATAAGAATTGTTCAAATCTATTTTCATCTATTGCTTTTTCTACTTTTTCAAACGCTTCTTGTTGCTCATCTGTTAATTGTAATTTTTCAGTCTTTTTGTAATCTTTAAATAGTAATGGATTTCTTTCTACCTTTTTTTCTACAATTTCTAAATATCCGTTTTTTATTAATGTATTTACAATTGCTCTTGATGTATCTGTAAACATCTCTATTTCAGGTATTGTTGCCCCTTCATTATCTTTTACAAATTTTAATATTTTTATTTGTTTTTCAGATTTTATTTTTTTAGTTTCTATTTCAAATTCTATCTCTTCTATATCTTTTTTTAAATATACTGTATTTATGATTTTATCTTGAATTCTCTTTTCTTTGTTTTTTGTTCTTGTTCCAGGTGTTAGCATAAGTTTGATACAGTCTGATACATTACAAAAATATCTATTTGCCATCCATTTTGCAAGTTCTATTTGCTTATCTGTTAAGTTTTCTTCTATTTTTATAATGTCTTTATTCGCAAATTCTGATTTTTCTTTTAATTTGACTACAAATGCTTCTTCTTGTTTTTCTCCTTTTCCAAATGGTACTATAACTTTGCTCCCTACTAAAATTAGGTCCTCTAGTTCTTTTGGTATGTTATAGTCAAATGTTCTATTTAGTTTTTTTGCTCCTCTATTTATTATTACTTCTGCTACCATTTTAATCTCCTTTTTTACTTTTGTTAGTATATCAAATTTTTAAATATTAAACAATAGCAAAAAGAAAATAGATATCTCCTTTTACAGAAATATCTATTTTTGTAAACTCTAGCCCCTGAAATCTACAATGGGCTGTAATAATGCTTTCTCTGATACAGCCTTATTGAAATATTCTATAGTTTTCAACAAAGCATCTTCGTGTGAAGCTGTAATGTAGATTGTCCTATCTACATTTTCTGATTCCGGATTTTGCGAATCTATTGGCACTATTCCATCACTTAAATCTGTCCCAAAAACTTTATGTGCAAACTCGCTTATTTGTTCACTTGATGAAATAACATTAAACCACCGATGACGTTTCAATACTTCATCATCAACCTTTAGTAAAATCTCAGCATGTTCTGCTAGTTCTTCATCCGGTAAATGATAAATTTCAGAAAGCTTTACATACTCTTTTATTCTCTCAAAGAATCCTGTTTTTGATTTAACAAATTCCCTATCTGCCATCTGTGTTCCAAAAAAAGGCGTTGCTATTGTTACAATCCTTATTGTACGATTTTCTTCCAAATATTCTGGGATATTAACCGCACATAATCCGCATTCACCAACAGCAAAGAAAATTATTGACGTATACTGCCTAAATATATTAGTTTCATCAGAAGTTTCTTTGTTAATCATTCTAGCTAATTGATGAGCTACATATTTAAACCTACCTTTTTTGGCCTTTTTTCTTGGACGATTTGGAATATATAACTGCATTATATCTCCTGACAATTCATAGTCATCAGCTGTCAAACTCCTTAATTCTTTATTATCTAAACATATGATATTTAACTTTTTATCTTCTGGAATACATTTAATCCATTTTAATATCATGCTTGGAGTTTGTAAGATGATTTCTCCTCTCTTTTCAACAAGTTCTTCTCTTTGGGTCTTGCTCCCATTCACTCTGTTTTTCAGTTCTTCCCGCATTATTAACTTCTCCTTCTAAAATTATTTAGTATAGAAATATGTGTTAATGAGTTACAAAGCCTATTTTACCATATTATGTATATTTTAGCAAGACTAACGTCTCAATTCTGCATGTAAAGTTTTCTCTAATTCAGAAATAATCGAATCCATAACACTATTTATTTCTTCATCACTAAGTGTTTTGTTTTTATCTCTAAAGATAAAAGAATAAGCAACACTTTTCTTGTTTTCTCCAAGTTTTTCATTTCTGTAAATATCAAATAACTTCATGCTTTCAAGAAGTTTTTTACCTTTTTTAGTAATTATTTTTTCGATTTGACCTACTTCAACTTCTTCATCAACAATTATTGCAATATCTCTTTCAACTGCTGGGAATTTAGGAATTTCTACATATTTTTTATTTTCTCTTGAATATTTTACTAATTTTGTAATATTAATCTCTGCTAAATATGCTCTTTTTCCAATATCATAATTTTGTAATACTTCTGGATGTACTTCTCCAATTGTTCCTATTACATCAATTCCTATTTTTATATTTGCACATCTTCCTGGATGATATGATTTATTATCTCTTTCTTTTTCCACATCATATCTATTTACACTTATTGCTTCCAAAACATTTTCAATAATTCCTTTTAATACATAGAAATCAATATCATCTCCATACATTCCTATTGTTAAAATGTCTTCTTGTACTGGAACTTCTCCATCTTCTACTTGATGATTTGTATTTTTGTAGTTTCTAGATATATCAAATAACTTTACATTTTGATTTTTCTTATTTGCATTTGTTGCAAGTATTTGCATCATACTTGGAACTGTTGTTGGTCTCATCAATTTGAATTCTTCACCTAATGGATTTTGTAATGTTATTGCATATTTTTGAACTTCTTCTGAAATGTTTGATTTTTCTAAGTCTTTTTTGCTTATAAATCCATATGTATAAATTTCTGATAAACCACTATCTACTAATACATCTCTAACTTTCTTGATTATTTTTTGTTCTTTATTTCTAACTCCTAAAGTTGTATCTGCTTTTATTAGAGTTGTATCTAATTTATCATATCCATAAAATCTTGCAATTTCTTCTGCAATATCTGCTAAACAAGTTAAATCCATTCTGAAATATGGTGCAATTGCTACATCGTTTTCTACCTTTATTTCTAATTTTTCTAATATATCAATCATTTCTTGTTTTGATAATTTAGTTCCTAGTAGATTATTGATTCTTTCTACATCTAATTTTATTTTATGAATTTCTTGTTTTGTAGGATAAACATCAACTTTTCCATCTACAACTTCTCCGCTACCAGTTAATTCTACTAATTCAACTGCTCTATTTACAGCTCTTAATGCATTTTCAGCAGATAAACCTTTTTCAAATCTTGAAGATGCTTCTGTTCTTAGTCCTACTTTCTTAGCTGTCTTTCTTACACTACCACCATAAAATACCGCTGACTCAAAGACTACTGTTTCAGTATCATTTTCTATTTCTGAATTTAGTCCACCCATAACTCCAGCAATTGCTACAGCTTTCTTGTCATCTGCAATTACTAAATCTTCTTCATCTAATTCTCTTTCTTGTTCATCTAATGTTGTAATTTTTTCTCCATTTTTTGCTCTTCTTACATTAATATGTTTTCCTTCAATTGAATTAATATCAAAAGCATGCATTGGTTGACCTAATTCTAACATTACATAGTTTGTAATATCAACTATGTTGTTTATGCTTCTAACTCCGCAAGCTCTTAATCTTCTTTTCATCCAGTCTGGTGATTCCTTAATTTTTACATTTTTAACTACTCTTGCAATATATCTATAACATAAATCAGGAGCTTCAATATCAACTTTTAATCCTTCTATTTCTTTTTTATCTTCAACTTCTAAGTTATCCAAATTTCCTCTTGGATTTTTAAATTCTTTGTTCAAAGATACTGCTGTTTCTCTTCCTAATCCTTCAATAGAAAAACAATCTGGTCTATTTGAAGTAATTTCAAAATCGATAATATCTTCTCTTAAATTTAAAACTTCAACAATGTCTTTTCCTAAATCCTTTTCTAAACTCTTATCTAAAATCATTATTCCATGCTCGATTTGTCCAGGATAATCAGCTAAATCTAAGTTTAGTTCTCCAACTGAACACATCATACCACATGAATCAATTCCTCTTAATTTTCCTGTTTTAATTTTAACACCATTAGGTAATTCTGCTCCATCTTTTGCAATTGGTACAATATCCCCAACTTTTATATTATCTGCACCTGTAACAATTTGCAATTTTTCTGTTCCAACATCGACTTTTGTAACTACTAATTTATCTGCATCTGGATGTTTTTCTATTTCTAATATTTTTCCAACAACAACATTTTTTATTTCCTTTCCCTTTTCGTCTATTGTTTCAACTTTAGAACCTGTCATTGTTAAAATATCACCTAATTCTGTTGGTTTTACATCAATATCACTATATTCTTTTAACCATTCAATACTTGCTTTCATCTATCTTTCTTCCTTTCTTGGGATTCTGGGACGTTCTTTTAATTCCTCCCACTGGGATTAAGGGACATTCCTTATTAATCTCACCTATCCCATCCATTATTATAATTTCTGTTTGGCTTATAGTTCTTTGCACTTTGCCAATTTCCATATGTTCTTCCTTCATCATATGTATCTTCTTGAATCGCTCTATTTACATCTCTTAGCATATCTCTATTTTGTAAAATATCTCTTCTAGATAAATTTTGATTTCTTATTTTTAAACTATCTTTCCATTTATTTCTTTTTTCTACATAAACATTTATAACATAAGTGCTATCATCAATCCATTCTGATTGAATATGTCTTACTTTTTTTCTATTTACTAATCCATTTTCTTCCTCTGTAATTCCATATTTTTGCTTTATTTCTCTTAGAGCTTTAATAAGTTTTCCACTCTCAAAATCTCTAACATCAAATTTGTAACTTTGTTCTAATTTCATCTATTTCTACACTCCCTAAAATTGTTTTAAAAATCTTACATCATTTTCAAATAATAATCTCATGTCCTCTATTCCGAATTTTGCCATTGCTATTCTTTCTACTCCAAATCCAAATGCAAATCCTGAATATTCTTCTGGGTCTATTCCACAATTTCTTAAAACATTTGGATGTACCATTCCACATCCTAAAAGTTCTATCCAACCTTCTCCTTTGCATACTCTACATCCTTTTCCTCCACATACAAAGCATGATACGTCCGCCTCTGCTGATGGCTCTGTAAATGGGAAATGATGTGGTCTGAATCTTATTTTTGTTTTTTCTCCTAAACATTTTTTAGCAAACATTTCCAAAGTTCCTTTTAAATCTGTCATTGCTATATTTTTATCAACCACTAATCCTTCTACTTGATGGAATACTGGTGAATGTGTTGCATCAACACTATCTGAACGATAAACTGCTCCTGGACATATTATTTTTATTGGTGGTTTTTGATTTTCCATTACTCTTGCTTGTACTGGTGATGTTTGACTTCTTAATACTATATCATCTGTGATATAAAATGTATCTTGAAGGTCTCTTGCAGGATGGTCTGGTGGTGTATTTAATTTATCAAAATTATATATTGCCTTTTCCACTTCTGGACCATCTGCTATTTCATATCCCATTCCTAAGAATATTTCTTCTACCTCTTGAATTACTTGTGTTATTGGATGCAATGAACCTAAATTTACTTTTTTACTTGGTTCTGTAACATCAATATTTTCTGTTTCTAATCTTTTTTCTAATTCTTTTCTATTTAGTTCTTTTTCTTTTTGAGTAAATAATTCATCTAATTCATCTCTGACTTGATTTACTAAACTTCCTATTACAGGTCTTTCTTCTGGGGATAATTTTCCCATTCCTCTTAATACTACTGTTAATTCACCTTTTTTACCTAAATATTTTACTTTTAAATCACTTAACTGTCTTAAGTCTTGGCAACTATTGATTTCTTTTTGTGAATTTTCTTTGATTTTTGCAATTTCTTCTTTCATTATTTTCTCCCTTCTTCTTTCATATTTAAATTAATATTATAATATCAATATGGTCTATATGTATGCGTTTGCTTATATTGTCCATAAACTTTGTTATTATATTTTTCAAAACGTTTTTGTACTTTGCTTTGTTTTCTTTTTTCTTTATTTTCTGAATTATGTGTTTCCACTCTATTAATTATTTGATTTATGTTATTATTTGTATCTTCTTTTAGCTTTTTGTGTTTATTTTCACTTTCTGCTAATAATAAATTTTCCTTATTCTTAAATTTTAATTTAATAAATATATTTCTAATTAAGCTTTTTTTATTTTTAATTGTAAATGTTATTATATACACTCCAAACTTATTCAAATGTACTTGTACATCTATCTGCTTATTTGGAAATTCTTTTTTAGTTTCATCTATACTTTTTTGCACTTCATCCTTACTATATAATTTTGAATCCATATAGTATTCTAAATATTTTGTTTTATTCATATTATCACATCCTATCAAATTTTACTTAAAATTTAATTTCTTTTTGTTGTTTAATTAATAAATTAAAATTCGTTTAAATAAATTAGATTTTTCTTTCAAAAAGCCATTCCGTCCTTGCATTAGGACGAAATGGCTTATCTTTCGTGGTACCACCTAAATTTATCAGTTTATAAATATCTATTCGATATTTTTATTGCTAACCTCATTATTGTTTTAACGGTGTTCTACCGCCTCTCCCTACTTTTATCTTTCAGGAAAAGACCTAAAAAAGTGAAATTTCTATATAATATTATCAATGGATTCCAGCCTCTGTCCATTTTCTCTTGTGATAATTTTTCTTATATATACTTTGCTTTTTTGTTGGCTTTATTTATTTACATATAATATTTTATCATAAAAATTGGCACTTATCAATAGTTTTCAATAATATTTTTAAAATTTACATAATTTATTTGTATGTATCCTATAAAATTTAATAAAATACATATCTACTAAAAATTAAATTCTTTTTCTATAAATGATGTGTCATAGTTATTTTTCTTAAAGTTTTCATTATCAAGGATTTTTAGTATAAAATCTGCATTTGTTGTTATTCCATCTACAACTAATTCTGCAACAGCACTTTTTAATTTTGCAATTGATTCTTCTCTTGTTTTTCCGTGTACAATTACTTTTGCTATCATAGAATCATATGTTGGCGGGATTGTATATCCACTATATATTGCAGTATCTACTCTTACTCCATTTCCTCCTGGAATATGTAATCCTGTTATTGTTCCTGGGCATGGCATAAAGTTTTTGTCTGGATTTTCTGCATTTATTCTTGCTTCCATACTATGTCCATTTACTTTTACATCTTTTTGTTTTATTGCTAGCTTTTCTCCACTTGCAATTTTTATTTGTTCTTTTATAATATCAATCCCTGTAACCATTTCTGTTACTGGATGTTCTACTTGTACTCTTGTATTCATTTCCATGAAATAAAAGTCTTTGTTCTTATCTACTAAAAATTCGATTGTTCCTGCATTTGTATATCCTATTTCTTTTACTGCTTTTACTGCTACTTCTCCCATTTTCTTTCTTGTTTCATCATTTACAATACTTGCAGGCGTTTCTTCAATTATTTTTTGATTTCTTCTTTGTACAGAACAATCTCTTTCGCCTAGATGTATTCCATTTCCATGTTCATCTGCTAATACTTGGATTTCTACATGTCTTGGGTTTTCAACAAATTTTTCTATATATATACTATCATCATTAAAAGAAATTTTTGCTTCTTGTTTTACTAAGCTATATGCTTTTTCAAGTTCCTCTTTATTGTGGGCTATACGTATTCCTTTTCCGCCACCACCAGCTGATGCTTTTAGTATTACTGGGTATTTTATTTTTTCTGCTATTTCTACTGCTTCTTTTTTAGAATTTATTAAGCCTTCTGAACCTGGTACTACTGGTACTCCCGCTTTTTTCATTGTTTCTTTTGCTTTTGATTTATTTCCCAATAATTCGATTAGTTTATAGTTTGGTCCTATGAATTTAATACCCATTTCTTCACATATCTTAGCAAAGTTTGCATTTTCAGATAAAAAGCCAAAACCAGGGTGTATACTATCTGCACCTGTTAGGCATGCTGCTTCTAATATTGCTTTTATATTCAAATAGCTTTTGCTAGATGGTGCAGGTCCTATACAAATTGCTTGGTCTGCTAACTTAACATGTAAAGCGTCTTTGTCTGCTTCTGAATATATTGCTACTGTTCTTATACCCATTTCTCTACAAGCTCTAATTATTCTAACTGCAATTTCTCCTCTATTAGCTATTAAAACTTTTTTTAACATTTTAATCTCATTCCTTTCTCCAAGCAAAAAACAGTTGAAAAAGAATTGTAATTATTTTTCAACTCTCTCCTTTAAACTATTGCAAAAGTCAACTCTCCCTTTGCTGCAACTTTTCCATCAACTGTTGCTATTGCTGAACCAATTCCAATTGGTCCTTTTTTCTTTATTATCTTTACTTCTAATTTTAATCTATCTCCTGGCACAACTTGTTTTTTAAAACGAAGTTTATCTATTCCTCCAAATAAAGCATTTTTTCCTTTATTTTCTTCCATAGAAAGTATTGCAACAGCCCCTGTTTGCGCTAATGATTCTACTATTAATACTCCAGGCATTATTGGATTTCCTGGAAAATGTCCTTTAAAGTAGTATTCATCTTCTGATACATTTTTGTATGCTACTGCACTTTCTCCGGGTAGGTATTCTTCTACTTCATCAATCATCAAAAATGGCTCTCTTTGTGGTATTATTTTTTTTATTTCTTCTTTGTTTAACATTTTTTCACTTCTTTCTTTATTTTTGATTTTTTGCATTTATGTTTATTTTGTGATATAATAATTATGTAACTTATTATTTTTTATTACATGGAGGGTACTACTATGAAAGTAAATTTCGAGAAACTTATTGATAATCTCACTACTCACTGTTCTGATGGTCTTTCAGTTGAGCATCTTTCTCTTTTAAGAGAGTTGCAACAAAAAATTCTGACAGATCCAAACTCAGAACTGGCTGATGATCAGGTTATCATTAGCTCTAAATATTCAACTGCAGTAATTGACGAAGTATTTTTTGCAATATACAAAAAATTGCCTCAAAAAATAATTACTGCATCTGAAGAGAGCAAGATTGTCAGTTTCGTGTAACAACCAACCTCCTACCGGCGAGACATATCGCCGGTTTCTTTTATTTTAGCTACATATAAATTTTTTCAACTATTTTATTTTAAATAGTGGCTTTCCATATTCAACTATATCTTCATTATTAACACAAATTTCTACAATTTCTCCATCAAATTCAGATTCTATTTCATTCATTAATTTCATTGCTTCAACAATGCATAGAACTTGGCCTTTATGTACTTTATCTCCAACTTTTACAAAAGGATCTTTGTCTGGTGCTGAACTTGCATAGAAAGTTCCTACCATTGGGCTTTTTACTATTTTGTAATTTTCTTCTTCATTATTTTGTACATTTACTAAAGATGTACCTCTATTTTCCCTAACTGCTGGTGGAGTCATAGGTGCACTTCCTTCTATTACGTTAGGTCCTCCAGTTGTAATTACTACTTCTTTTCCAGTATTTTTTGTCATACTTATTTTTATTCCTTCTGGAAATTCTATTTCTAATGAATCTAAATTTGAATTTCCCATATCATCAATTAATTTTTTGATATCTTTGTAATCCATTTTTATCTTCCTTTCAGATTTTATTTTATATGAAAATCAATTATACTTTTTATATAATTTAGATTTTCATATATGATATTTTATACTATACTTCATTTGTTGAAAAGGCTTTTATTGTTCAATATTTACCTTATGTTTTTAATCAGACATTTTGAATAATAAACTGCTGTTGTGTCCACCAAATCCTAATGAATTTGATATTGCATATTTTATTTCTGCTTTTCTTCCTTCATTTGGCACTACATCTAAGTCACATTCTTCATCTGGTACTTTGTAGTTTATTGTTGCTGGTACAAATCCTTCTTCGATTGCTTTACTACAAATTATTGCTTCAACTGCTCCTGCTGCTCCTAAAAGATGTCCTGTATGTCCTTTTGTTGAGCTTACCATTACTTTTCTTGCATTTTCTTCTCCTAATGCTGTTTTTATTGCTTGTGTCTCACAGCTATCATTTAAGTGTGTTGATGTACCATGTGCATTTATATATGTAATTTCTTCTGGTTTTACATTTGCTTCTTCCATAGCTAGTTTCATAGCTCTTGCACCACCTTCTCCTCCAGGTGCAGGTGATGTTATATGATATGCGTCTGATGTTGCTCCATATCCTACTATTTCAGCATATATTTTTGCACCTCTTGCTTTTGCATGTTCATATTCTTCTAATACTACTACTCCAGCTCCTTCTGCCATTACAAATCCGCTTCTTTCTTTGTCAAATGGTATACTTGCTCTGTTTTTATCTTCAGCTTTTGTTAGTGCTTTTATATTTGTAAATCCTGCTATACTAAGTGGTGTAATACCTGCTTCTGTTCCTCCTGCTAAAACAACATCTTGATATCCATGTTTAATCATTCTAAAACTTTCACCAATACAGTGAGTTCCTGAAGCACATGCTGTAACCATTGCCATTGATTCACCTTTTGCTCCTATATCAATTGCTACATTTCCTGTTGCCATATTTAATATTCCCATTGGTATATACATAGGTGATACTCTATCTGGTCCTTTTTCATTACATTTTCTATTTTCTGTTTCTATTGTTTGTATTCCACCAATTCCAGAGCCTACTACTACTCCAACTCTTTCCATGTTTTCTGTTTCTTTATCTAGTCCACTATCTTTCCATGCTTCTCTTGAAGCTACCATTGCATATTGTGAAAATAAATCTAATCTTTTTGCTTCTCTTCTATCGAAATAATCTTCTGGATTATATCCTTTTACTTCTGCTGCTAATTTAACCTTAAATTCTGATGCATCAAATTTTGTTATTTGGTCTATTCCACATTTTCCTTCTTTAATGCCTTTCCAAAATTCTTCTACATTGTTTCCTAATGGTGTGATTGCACCTAATCCTGTAATTACAACTCTTCTTTCCATTTCATCTTTTCCTTTCTTTTTAATTTATTTTTTTGAGTTTTGTATTAATAAGGTTTTTCTTATTGCTCTTACTTTCCTACATTACCATTCCGCCATCAATGTTTATAACTTGCCCTGTTATATATGAACTTTTTTCTGAACCTAAGAAGTAGATTAATTCTGCAACTTCTTTAGCTCTTCCCATTCTTTTTAATGGTATTTGATTATGTATTGACTCTTTTACACTATCAGATAATACTGCTGTCATATCTGTTTCTATAAATCCTGGAGCTACTGCATTTGCTCTAATATTTCTTGATGCTAATTCTTTTGCAATACTTTTTGTAAATCCTATTATTCCTGCTTTTGAAGCCGAATAGTTACATTGTCCAGCATTTCCTGCAACTCCTACTACTGATGAAAGATTTATAATGCTTCCACTTCTTTTTTTCATCATGTATTTTGTAACTGCTTTTGTAACTAAAAATGTTCCTTTTAAATTTATTTCTAAAACTTTGTCAAACTCTTCTTCACTCATTCTCATTAATAAATTGTCCCTTGTGATACCTGCATTATTTACAAGTACATCGATTTTCCCAAATTTTTCAATTGCTTTATCTACAACATTTTGTACTTCTTCTGGATTTGAAACATCTGCTTTTAAAATTAATGTATCTGCTCCTTTTTCTTTAAATTCTTTTTCTAATGCTTCTACATCTGTTTTGTCTGATACATAGTTTATGATTACATCATAACCATTTTCTGCATATTTTAATGCTACTTCTTTTCCTATTCCTCTTGATGCTCCTGTAACAAAAACTGTTTTTCTTTCTTCCATAACTAACCTCCTAAATTTCTTCTAAACTTTCTAAACTGTTTACATTATATGTTGTTGCTTCTTTGTTATCTTTTTTGATAAATCCTGTTAAAACTTTTCCCGGTCCTATTTCAATATATTCTTCTATTCCTTCATCCTTCATAAGTTGTATTGCTTTATCAAATCTAACTGGACTTATTATGTGTTTTGCTAATATTTCTTTAACATTATCTTCTGGTTTGTAATATGTTCCATCTAAATTCTTTATTACTTTTACTTTTTGTTCATTTAATGGTAATACATTAAATTCTATATTTTCTAATTCTTTTTCATATGCTTTTTTTGCTTCTTCTAATTTTATTGTGTGGAATGGTCCACTTGTTTTTAGCTTAATTGCTCTTTTAGCACCTGCTGCTTTTAATAGTTCTATTGCTTCATCTATTGCATCTGTTTCTCCTGATATTGCTGTTTGTACACTGCAATTATAGTTTGCTGGTACTACGAATTTTCCTTGTTCTTGTAATTTGTTACATATTTTTTCTATTTTTGAGCTTTCTAATCCTATTACTGCTGCCATTGCATATTCTTCTTTTGGTAATAGATTTCCCATATAATATCCTCTTTTTTTAATTAGCTTTATTCCATCTTCAAAAGAGATTATTCCTGCATATATTAACGCTCCATATTCTCCTAAACTTAACCCTGTTGCAACATCTGCTTCTATTCCTTTTGATTTTAATACTTCTAGCATTGCTAAACTTGTTGTTAATATTGCTATTTGTGTGTTTTCTGTTTTGTTTAGTTCTTCTTCTGGTCCTTCAAAGCAAATCTTTTTTACATCTATTCCTGATATTTCACTTGCTTTGTCATATATCTTTCTTGCTTCTTCATATTTTTCATAAACGTCTTTTCCCATTCCAACTGTTTGTGCTCCCTGTCCAGGGAATAAAAATGCTCTTTTCATATTTTTTCCTCTTTTCTCATGTCGCGTTGGGGACGTTTCTCATGCGACATTATATTTTTAATTTTATACATATATTAATAATTTATTTTCAATGTCGCATGAGAAACGTCCCCAACGCGACACCCTGATATTAAATTTCCATTAAAATACTACCCGTATTAAGTCCTCCTCCATAGCCAATCAAAATAATTTTATCTCCCTCATGCAATAAATTCTTTTCAAACATTTCATTTAAAGCTATTGGTATGCTTGCACAAAATGTATTTCCTGTATTTTTTATATTCATATACATTTTGTTTTCATCAATCTTTAGTCTTGACATCGTTGATTTCATTATTTTTGTATTTGATTGATGTGGCACAATATATTTTATATTTTCTAATTTTTCATTAGATTTGTCTAGTAATTCATTGATATTTTTTACTGTATTTGTTACTGCATATTTATATATTTCTTTTCCATTCATTTTTATTTTTTCATTTACTTTGCATGTTAGTATTTCATTTTCGTCTATCTCAGCTTTTATGTTTGACATGTAAACTTTTTCTTTAGTCGTTGTGGATAAAAGTAATGCTCCTGCACCATCTGATAAGATTATTGATGTCCCTACATCTTGTTTCTCTGTATATTCAGATAATTTATCTACGCCTATTACTAATGCTTTTTCTACTTTTTCTGTCACTAAATACATTCTAGCTATATCTAAGGCATTTATATATCCACTACATCCTGCTAATATGTCTAAGCAAATGGCATTTTCGATTTGTAGTTCTTTTTGAATTTTATTTGCTATTCCCGGCATCAGATAGTTTGGTGTTGTTGTTGCTACTATTATTAATCCGATTTGTTGTATTATGTCTTTTGATTGATTTTTTTCTAGTAGATTTTGTACTGCTTTTTTTGCCATTTCTTCTATTGTTTCTTCTTTAGCATAATATCTTTTTTCTATTCCTGTTCTTTTTTCAATATATCCTTCTTCTAATTTTAATTCTTTTTCTAATCGTTGGTTATTTACTTCTATTTTTGGTAAATAACTTCCTGAGCTTATTATTTCTATGTTTCTCATAATTTCCTTTCTGTTTTGTTTTTATTTTTTATAAAAATTACTTTTACACACTATTTATATTTATACAACATTTTTGAAAATTTTTCTATTGGAATGGGTGGTCAAAAATCTTTTTTAAGTTATAAGAAGTACAATTTCCTATAATTTTAAAAAAACAGATTAAGTACTTTTAACTATACTTAACCTGCTATTTTTTATTCTACTTTTACTATAAAATTATTGCATTTCTTGTCCTTCTACCAGTTGTTCCGCATTAAGTTGTTCTTCATTTCCTTGTTCTTGATTATTTTCTTCTACATTTTGTTCATTATTTGTTCCGCTATTGTTGTTTTGTGCTGAATTAGATACATTGTTTGAGTTTGTTGTATTTGAACCATTTGAAGTATTTGAACTTGAGCTATTATTTTGATTTCTTATTCCTCTTGATTCTAGATATTCTTCCGCATCAATTAAATTATCATTTACACTAATCCAATAATGTCTTTCTCCGCCACTAATTGTCATATATATATCATCTGCAACTAGTCCAAATAACATTTCTCCTGAAGAATTTAGCAATGTATATTTATCATCTCTACGCGCTACTATTACATTATAATCTGGAATAACTAATAAACTATATGCATCTCTGCTATTTGAAGCTATATATCCAAAACCATCATATTCAAAATCTACCACTTGGTTTCCATTTTTATCAAATAATCCCCAATATTCCCCTTTTTTTACTGGTATCAAATTATCAGCTAATAAATATTTGCTCTTTATATTATTTTGTGTAAATCTAGATGTATCAATACCAATTTGATCATTTTCGATATATATTTTTATAACTCCATTTGTATCTATAACGCCATATCTATTATCCCTACTTGCAATATATAATCCAGCATTACTATCCATTAATGTTAAACTACTATAGATTATATCAACTTTTGTTTGTCCATTTTTTGATAATATTCCTACTTGTCTATCGCTTTGTACTAAAAAATCTCCTACACTTGGTAAATATGTAATATTATCATATTTTGCTTCTAATAAACTTTTTCCATTTGTATCAATAACTCCCATTGCCCTGTCTTTTGATACTACTAACATACCATCCAATATTGCTTTTTGATTAGCAAATATATTACTCATTTCTGTATAACCATAATCTAATACATATGGTGTGTAAAATTGCACTAAATATGGCAATGTATATATTGTTATTCTATTTGCTTCTTGGTCATATGTAAAACTCACGTTAAACGCTTCTTGTATACCTTCTGTTGTTGTATATAAAACTCCATTAATTGCTTTTACTGGATTCTTGATATGTACATATTCATAATCGCCATTGTTTTGAGTTAAATCTAATTTATATATAGTATCTGAACCTAATGTAAAATTTGCTACTTCATTAGTACTTTGAACATAACATTTGCTTTGTGTTTCAGATTTATCTGTATAATCACCATTAAAACTTTCATATCCAAAGTAACTTGCTATTTCTTTTATTGGTACATAAATTGTTCCATCATCTTCAAACACTAATAGCTGTTTCAATTGATCATTTTGTTGTCCATCAAGTGTTACTCTTAAAATTGTACTTTGAACATATAACAAATATGAAACAATTCCCACTATGACTAAAACTACTACTATTATTGCTCCTAATATAATTTTTGTAGCTACTTTTTTCTTTTTTTCTTCCTTAGTTTTGAAGCTTTCTTCGATCAGATTCATTTGTATCCCACCTTTATTTATTCTTTTCTGTTCATATACATGTTGCCCTATTATTTACTTAGTGTACCCATACTTTTTGTAAAATTCTTCTTTAAATGTTCCTAAATTATCATGTTCTATTTCTATTTTAACCCTTTCCATTAATTTAGTCAAGAACCTAAGATTATGAATTGATAATAATCTTACTCCTAATATTTCATTTGCTTTTATCAAATGTCTTATATATGCTCTTGTGTAATTTTTACATGTATAACAATCACATTCTGGGTCTAGTGGTCCCCAATCTCTTTCATATGTTGCATTTCTAACTACAACTTTTCCACTCCATGTCATCGCTGTCCCATTTCTTGCAATTCTAGTTGGTAATACACAATCACACATATCTATCCCTGCAATTGCTGCTTCTATTAAATAGTCTGGTGTTCCTACTCCCATCAAATATCTTGGCTTATCTTTTGGCATTAATGGTGCTGTATATCTTAAAATGTCTAAGAATTCCTCTTTTGGTTCTCCAACACTTATTCCACCTATCGCATATCCTGGTAAATCAAGTTCTATTAAATCTTTTGCACTTTGTTCTCTTAGGTCTTTATAGAACCCTCCTTGGATAATTCCAAACAAAGCTTGTTTATCCACTGTTTTATGTGCTGCTTTACATCTTTTTGCCCATCTTGTTGTTCTTTCCATTGAATTTTTAGTATATTCATAAGTTGATGGATATGGACAACATTCATCAAATGACATTATTATATCTGCACCTAAATCTTCTTCTATTTCCATTACAGATTCAGGTGAAAAGAAATGTTTACTTCCATCTAAATGTGATTTGAATTCAACACCATCTTCACTTATAGTCCTTAAATCACTTAAACTAAAAACTTGGAATCCTCCACAGTCCGTTAAAATTGGTCTATCCCAATTCATGAATT
Source organism: uncultured Clostridia bacterium (assembly GCA_944387525.1). Taxonomy (GTDB): domain Bacteria; phylum Bacillota; class Clostridia; order TANB77; family CAG-508; genus CAG-269. Next base: position 29,582 of record CALXFF010000018.1, read on the forward strand.
TGTGAAGTTCTCCTGCTTCTTTTACGATTTTGTTTCCTGGTCTTAGATATAAATGATATGTATTAGATAAAATTATTTGTGCTCCTACCATTTCTTTTAGCTCTTCTGGTGTCATTGATTTTACTGTTGCTTGTGTTCCAACTGGCATAAATACTGGTGTTTGTATATCTCCATGAGGTGTGTGTACTACTCCTCTTCTTGCTCCTGTTTGTTTACATTCGTGTAATAATTCATATGTTACTGCTGGTTTCATTCCTTCCTCCTTTTTATCGCTTTGGTCACTTTGGGGACAGGTTCGGACTGACCAAAAATGGTCAGTCCGGACCTGTCCCCAAACTAGCCATTAAATTATGAACATTGCATCTCCAAAGCTAAAAAATCTATACTTTTCTTTTACCGCTTCTTTATATGCTCTCATTATATAATCTTTTCCTGCTAAAGCTGATACTAACATCAAAAGTGTTGATTGTGGTAAATGAAAATTCGTTATTAATCCATCTATACATTTAAATTTGTATCCCGGATAAATAAATATTTCTGTATCATCTTCAATTGGTTTTACCATACCTGTATTTTCATCTGCAATTGATTCTAATACTCTACATGATGTTGTTCCTACTGCTATTACTCTTCTTCCTTCTTGTTTTGCTTTATTTATTTTATCAACATCTTCTTGTTTAATATAGAAATGTTCTGAGTGCATTTTATGTGCTTCAACTGTATCTTCTTTAACTGGTCTAAATGTTCCTATTCCTACGTGTAATGTTACATTTGCAATTTCTACACCTTTTTCTTGGATTTTTCCTAATAATTCTGGTGTAAAGTGCAAACCAGCTGTTGGAGCTGCTGCTGAACCATCATATTTTGCATAGACTGTTTGATATCTGTCTTTTTCTTTTAAAGATTCATGTATATATGGTGGTAATGGCATTAGACCAATTTTATCTAGAATTTCGTTGAATATTCCGTCATATTTGAATTCTACTTTTCTTGTTCCTCCTGGCATTACTTCCAAGATTTTCGCTTCTAAAATTCCGTCTCCAAAAACGACTTTTGTTCCTACATGTAATTTATTTCCTGGTCTTACAATTGACTCCCAGATATCTCCTTCTATGTTATTTAGTAATAAAAATTCTACTTTTGCTCCTGTTTCTTTTCTTCCATATAGTCTTGCTGGTATTACTTTTGTATTATTTCTTACTAGCACATCTCCTGGTTTTAAATAGTCTATTATGTTTTTAAATATTTTGTGTTCTATTGTTTGTTCTTTTCTGTTTAAAACCATTAATCTTGATTCGTCTCTTTTTTTGATTGGTGTTTGTGCTATTAGTTCTTCTGGTAGTTCATAATCAAATTCTGTTACTTTCATTTTTTCATCTCACTTTACGTTTTTATTTATTTAATTTACTTTTATAGATGTGTCCCAGAATGGACAAAAATGTCCAAACAGAAACGTCATTAATTGGACATTAATTGAATTTTTCTTCCTAAATTTTCAAAAATTTCTATTATTTCTTCAATTATATTTTCTGATTGTTTAAATACATCATTTATTTCATAAGACGATTTAAAATCACTACTTTTAGCTGGTTTCAATGTATATATTTCTTCTGGCAATCCTATATAACCTTCAGTTGTTTCTATCTTTTTATTCATATAATCTGTATACCATTTTTTCTGTCCTTCTAACAATTCATTTCTATATCCATATTTTTCATAATCATGTAACTCTGGTCTTTCATATCCATATTCTTGTGCATTTCTTTCCAATGAATGTAAAAATTCATGCAAAAACACTTCTTCTGGGAATGTATTTACTCTAGGATTGTATTTATATATATAACTTCTTGAATCATTTGGCAACCTAATATTGGAAAATCCTATTCCATAATAATCCATCGAACCTAATCCTATCCAGTCATTTACCTGGATATCATTTTCGTGTTCTTCATCTCCGCAATCTTATTACGACAAATATGTGATCATAATCACCTTCTGCTATTGTAGATTTTATGTGTTCTTCTACATCTTCTGGTGCTACATAATATCCAAATTCGTTGTCATATGATAATTTGGTTAATGGTGCTTGTACTTGATACATATCTACTTGTGCTGTCATCTTTCCTTCCGATAACTCCTCACACGAGTTTTGAAATCTAATTAATGTATTTTTTATATCACTAATATCGCTCTGTGTTACACTTAACTGGATTCTTTGTCCATTTACTGTTACATCTGTTGTTTCAAATATAAAACATGCAAATTTCCAATTATTGTCATTTTTACTTGTAATTCCTTCTTCTAGTGTAAAATCTGAAAACCATGCTTCTCCTTTCGCTTGTCCTAAATATCCTCCTAGTCTAAATCCGATATTTACTTCTTCTCTATTTTTACTATTAAAAATTAATTCTATTTTTTGCCAATCTTGTGTTCCAGATATTGCAACAGATCTTTCTGTCGCTCCTTCTATGGAAATTTGTGCTCCTACTCCAGATTGCATGTTTTGTGCTTCTACTTCATTTGTTTTAATCATACATGTTACTTTATATGGAGTGTTTTTTTGTACCTGTACTGTTTTATAAAACATTGCATCATTGTAATCTGGTGATTCTATTTTATAACTTCTTGTATTACTATATTTTATTTCACTGTCTCTTTTGAAATTTGAAGTGTATAGGTTTGTTTCACTTCTTACAAAATCATTAAAGTTATTTAATTGATAATATTGATATGCAAAATATAGTAATACAAGTAGAATTATTAATGTAATAAAATATGCAATCCTACTTTTTAATGTTTTTTGTGTTTTTGGCATAAAATTTCTCCTATTTTTGTTTTAAACCTTTCATCGTTAAGTTTATTCTTCCTTGGTCATCTATATCAGTTACTTTTACTGTTACTTTATCTCCAACATGAAGTACATCTTCTATGTTTTTTATTCTTTCTTTAGAAATTTGAGAGATGTGTAACAATCCTTCTTTTTCTCCAAAGCCTAAATCTACAAATGCTCCAAAATTCATTATTCTAACAACTTCTCCATAATAAATTCCGCCAACTTCAACTTCTCTTACTATGTCTTCTACCATTTCTAATGCTCTTTGTGCTTTATCTTTTTCTGTTGAATATATAAGAACTTGTCCATCTTCTTCGATGTCTATTTTTACTCCTGTTTCATCAATTATTTTATTGATTGTTTTTCCACCTGCTCCAATTACATCTTTTATTTTGTCTACATCAATTTTTGTACTTACTATTCTTGGTGCATATTTAGATATATCTTTTCTTGGCTCACTTATTACTGGAAGCATTACATCTTCTAATATATGTGCTCTTGCTTTCCTTGTTTTAGCAAATGCTTCTTTTATGATGTCATAAGTTAATCCATCACATTTAATATCTACTTGAATTGCTGTTATACCTTTTTCAGTTCCTCCAACTTTAAAGTCCATATCACCAAAGAAATCTTCTAATCCTTGTATATCTACTAACATTACATAGTCTTTATCATCATCTGGGTTTGTTACTAAACCTGTTGAAATTCCAGCAACTGGTCTTTTGATTGGAACACCTGCATCCATCAAACTTAATGTACTTCCACATATACTTGCTTGTGATGTTGAACCATTTGAAGATAATACTTCTGATACAACTCTTATTGCGTATGGGAATTCTTCTTTTGATGGTAATACTGGAACTAATGCTTTTTCTGCTAATGCTCCATGTCCAATTTCTCTTCTTCCAGGTCCTCTAGATGGTCTAGCTTCACCTACGCTGTAACTTGGGAAGTTATAGTGATGCATATATCTTTTAGATTCTTCTGTGTCAATTCCATCTAATGTTTGCTCTTCACTCATCATTCCTAAAGTTGCAACTGATAATACTTGAGTTTGTCCTCTTGTAAATAATGCACTTCCATGAGTTCTAGGAAGTAATCCTACTTCACATGATAGTGGTCTTATTTCATCTAATCCTCTTCCATCTACTCTTTTATGCTCATTAAATATTAATTCTCTTACACATTTCTTTTCAACTTTGTAGATTGCTTCTCCAATGTCTTGTTTGTGTTCTTCAAATGCTTCTTCTCCAAATTTTTCTGTATATGCATTTTCAATTTTTTCTGTTAATTCTGAAATATTATTATCTCTTGTTTCTTTATCTGCTTCTTGAACCTTTTCTTTCATTTCATCTTTGAAATTTGATTCAACAAATTCATATACATCATGGTCAACTTCAAATGATTTATATTCAAATTTTGATTTTCCAATATCTTTTTGAATTTTCTTTATAAATTTACAGATTTTCTTTATTTCTTTATGCGCTTCTTTGATTGCTTTTAACATTACATCATCTGGAACTTCATTTGCTCCAGCTTCTATCATTGTTATTTTCTTTTCTGTTGCTGCAACTGTTAATGTTAAATCTGATTTTTCTCTTTGTTCTTCTGTTGGGTTTATAATGATTTGTCCATCAACTAATCCAACATTTACTGCTGCTGTTGGTCCATTAAATGGTATGTCAGAAATTGCTAAAGCTGTTGCTGCACCTATCATTGCTGCAACTTCTGGTGAATTGTCTTGTTCTACACAAAGAACAGTTCCAACAACTACAACATCATTTCTAAAATCTTTTGGAAATAGTGGTCTTAATGGTCTATCTATTGCTCTTGATGTTAATATTGCTTTGTCACTTGGTTTTCCTTCTCTTTTTAGAAATCCACCTGGTATTTTTCCAACTGCATATAATTTTTCTTCAAAATCTACTGATAGTGGGAAGAAATCAATTCCTTCTCTTGGTTCTTTTGATGCTGTTACTGTTACTAATATACATGTGTCTCCATAACGTACTAATACGCTTCCATTGGCAAGTCCTGCCATTTTTCCTGTTTCTATTACAAGTTTTCTACCTGCTAATTCTGTTTCATATGTTTTAAACATTTTATTACTTCCTTTCTCTTTTCTAAATAAGTTTAAATAGATTGTAACCTCTATAATGTATTAATATTTGTATTAATATATTATACAAGCTACTTTACCTATTTTAAACTTATTTTTTTATTTTATACCTACAAAAGCCCATGTCTAATAAACATGGGACTTTCATAAAATTATTTTCTTAATCCTAATTTTTCAACTATTGCTCTGTATCTATTAATATCTTTTTTTACTAAGTAATTTAATAGATTTCTTCTTTTACCAACCATTTTTAAAAGACCTCTTCTTGAATGATTGTCTTTTTTATGGATTTTTAAGTGTTCTGTTAGTTCGTTGATTCTTTCAGTTAAAAGAGCTATTTGAACTTCTGGTGAACCAGTATCGTTTTCATCTCTTTTATATGTGCTTATAATTTCTTGTTTTCTTTCCTTTGTCATTTTTTACACCTCCTATTTTTGTTTTATTCCTTTAACTGAGCTTGAAGTTTAGGTGCTTTACTTGAAGCTAAGTAAAAGGCATGTCATTTTTGACATACCTATTTTACTATATTTTTTTGATTTTTTCAAGTGTTTCGGCAAATTTTATCCTGATATAATAATAAATCTGTCCCTAAATCCCTAAAAAACTAATTTTTCTTCTACCCAATTTGCAACATCATCGATTTTTAATCTTATTTGTTCCATTGTATCTCTATCTCTTATTGTTACTGTATCATCTTCTAATGTATCAAAGTCAATTGTTACACAATATGGTGTTCCTATTTCATCTTCTCTTCTATATCTTTTTCCTATACTTCCTGCTTCATCATAGTCACACATAAATTTCTTTGATAATTTTGCATATACTTCTTTTGCTTTTTCTGATAATTTCTTTGATAATGGTAATACTGCAACTTTGTATGGTGCTAATGCTGGGTGTAAATGCAATACAACTCTTGTGTCATTTTCATCAATTTTTTCTTCGTCATAACTATTACATAAGAACGCTAATACCATTCTATCTGCTCCTAATGATGGCTCTATACAGTATGGAACATATCTTTCTCCACTTTCTGCATCTTGGTATGTTAAATCTTCTTTTGAATGTTCTATATGACGTGATAAATCATAGTCAGTTCTATCAGCAATTCCCCATAGTTCTCCCCATCCAAATGGGAATGCAAATTCTATATCAGTTGTTGCTTTACTATAAAATACTAGTTCTTCTTTTGAATGGTCTCTTAATCTAATATTTTCTTCTTTGATTCCCAAATTTAATAACCAGTCTTTGCAATATTTTCTCCAATATTCAAACCACTCTAAATCTGTTCCTGGTTTGCAGAAAAATTCTAATTCCATTTGTTCAAATTCTCTTGTTCTAAATGTGAAATTTCCTGGTGTTATTTCATTTCTAAAGGCTTTACCAATTTGAGCAATACCCATTGGCATCTTCTTTCTTGATGTTCTCAAAACATTTTTAAAGTCTACAAATATTCCTTGTGCTGTTTCTGGTCTTAGATATATTTCAGAAGTTTTGTCTTCTGTTACACCTTGAAATGTTTTAAACATTAAATTGAATTTTCTTATATCTGTAAAATTTGTTTTTCCACATTTTGGACATGGTATTTTATTTTCATTTATAAAGTTAATTAATTCTTCATCTGACATTCCATCTGCTATCATGTCTTTTCCTTGTTCATGTGCCCATTCTTCTATTAATTTATCTGCTCTGTGTCTTGTTTTACATTCTTTACAGTCGATTAATGGATCTGAAAATCCTCCAACATGTCCTGATGCTACCCAAGTTTCTGGATTCATCAAGATTGCTGCATCTAATCCTACTATGTTTGGTTGCTCTTGTATGAATTTTTGCCTCCATGCTGCTTTAACATTGTTCTTTAATTCGCAACCTAATGGTCCATAGTCCCAAGTGTTTGCTAGTCCTCCATAAATTTCTGATCCTGGATAAATGTATCCTCTGTTTTTGCATAGTGCTACTAGTGTGTCCATTGATTTTAACATAAAAATTCCTCCCTTTAATTTTATTTTCGCTAACCTATGAAAGTTTTTTATAAGTACAAGTAATGTGCAAAATGCTGATTTTTACCAATTTATTTAAATTGATTAAAATTATTAGATTGTGCATTTTTGATAATTTTATCAAGCTGAAGGTGTATGTTTATACATCGAAGTTTGATAAAATTGAAAAAATGTGCAGGCTGATGATTTTAATCGATTTAAGCAAAAAAACTTTCATACCTAGCTTATATACTAGCTAGGGACGAAAGTTATATTCCGCGTTTCCACCCTAATTCCTAAAACTTAGATTAATATTAAAATTAATTGAAGTTTTAAGCACCTTAATTTGGTATGTTACTCCAAAGCTCCCCATATGCATTTATTATTGGTATTCCACCATCACCAATTCTCTAAAAATAAATGTTGTCATATTTTTTCTTTTTCATCGTAACTGTTTTGTTGTACCTATTATATGCTCTTGTTTTAGAAATGTCAAGCTATAATTTAAGGCTTTTGGTTTAATTTAAACTTTTTATTAATTGTTTATCTTTTTTATTTCTTCTATATTAACTTCAACTTTGCTATTTAAATATCCTTGTATTAAAATGATATTATTTTCTCTTAATCTTGAATAACAGATATCAGCTATTTTGTTATAGCCTTTTACTGTTATTATGCTTTTGTTATGTAAACGGTCAACAAAAAGACGTATTGAAACCTTCTAAAATGAGATGTAAGATAAAAACATCAAAATTTTAGGGGGTTTTAAAA
>CALXFF010000019.1 GCA_944387525.1 uncultured Clostridia bacterium
CAATGATTATTGTAGATTTAAAAAGACCAAAATTAAATTGGGATTCTGAATATGCAGTCGCAAAACAAAACTTAAATCTAGTTTTTCCAGTATTACTTGCAATGCTTAATATTGCAATAATGGTAGGAGCAGTCTTTTTATTAAAAGACATAAATGTATATTTAGGAATGGGATTATTAGGAATATTATATATAGTAGCAACAGTTGTAATAAATAAATATCTATATAATAAACAATATGAATTGGCAGATAAAATAATATAGTTTTCATAGATCAGTTTTTAAACTGGTCTATTTTAATACGTTAAAAATATTAGACATATATCTTGTTTTTAATTTTATAATATGTCATAATGTTACCTGGAGAGAATAAAAAGGGAAGGAGAAAGTGATGATTAAAGTAGAGCATATAACAAAGAAATTTGTTAGAAACAAAAACAAAAAAGAAAAAGAAGTTTTTTTAGCAGACAATGACATCACCTTTGAGGCAAATGACGGAGAAATTATTGGGATACTTGGACCAAATGGAGCAGGAAAAACAACGCTATTAAGAATGATAGCAGGAATATTAGAACCAACAGAAGGAAAAATTACTTTTGATGGAAAAAATTATAAAGATAATGAAATTGAAATTAAGCAAAATATTGCTTATCTATCAGGAAATACAAAAATATATGATACATTATCAACTTATGAATTATTAAAAATGTGTTGTGATATATATGGAGTAGATAAGGAAAATAGCGAAAAGAGAATAAAAGAAATTACAAAAGTATTAGGAATGGAACAATTTTTGTATAATAAAATTGCAAACCTATCAACAGGTCAAACTCAAAAAGTAAATTTAGCAAGATGTTTAGTTCATAATCCTAAATATTATATTTTAGATGAGGCAACAACAGGATTAGATATTATATCTAGTCAAATTATATTAAACTTTATAAAAGAAGAAAGAGAAAAAGGAAAAACAATACTTTATTCTACTCATTACATGGAAGAGGCGGAAAACATATGTAATAGGGTAATTATGATAAATAAAGGAAAAATTATTAAATCAGGAACACCAGAAGAAATAAAAAAAGCTACAAACACAACAAATTTAAGAGATGCTTTCTTTGCAATGATTGGAGGTGTTTCAGATGAAGAATAATTTATGGAATATATTAAAGAAAGAATTAAGAGAATTATTTAGAGATAAAAAATCTTTAGCTATGATGCTTATTATACCAATATTTATACCACTTTTAGTTATTGGAATGTCAGCTTTATTTGAATCACAAATAAGTAAAGATGTAAGTGAATATAATAAAATTGGCTTCGCATACGAAATGACAGATGTAGAAAAGACTATGGCAGAAGAAATGGATATTGAAATAATAAATGGAACAGAAGAAGAATTAAAACAAAAATATGATGATGGAGAGATTGACCTTTATATTACAAAGCAAGATAACAAATATGTTATAAATACAGATGGTTCAGATAATAGTACATTTGCAAGTAGTTTAATGGATACATATTTTAATACATATAAACAATATTTACAACAAAGCTATTTACAAGAAAATAATATAAATCCAGATGAAGTATTAAATATTATAACAGTTGAAGAAAATATGATAGAACAAGATGCTTACTTTGCAGATTACATTAAAAACTATGCTTTTCTTTTCATAATGATGGCAATAACAGTATCTGCTACATATCCTGCAACTGATACAACAGCAGGTGAAAGAGAAAGAGGAACATTAGAAACATTACTTACATTCCCAATAAAAAGTAAAGATATAATTGTAGGTAAGTTCTTAGGAGTTACAGTATCATCAATTATTACAGGAATAATTAGTTTGATTTTAGCAATAATATCATTAGTTATTACAAAGAATATGTTTAGTATTTATGAAGGAGTAGATGTAATGTTTTCTCCACTAACAATATTATTTGCAGTAATAGTAATAATTGCATACTCATTCTTTATTAGTGGTTTATGTATTGCTATTGCAAGTACATCTAAAACATTTAAAGAGGCACAAAGTGCATTAACACCTCTAACATTTATATCATTCTTCCCAGGGATGATTGCATTCATGATGGGAATAACTACAACACCAATACTTTCAATAGTACCATTTTTAAACTTTACATTGATATTTACAGATATAAATAATGGAACAATAGATTTATTAAATATTGGTTTGATGGCAGTTTCTACAATTATTTATATAAGTTTAGTATTTGCACATATTATAAAACAATATAAATCAGAAAAAGTATTATTTGCAAAATAAAATTATAAAATATTCTATATTTAGTAATAAGTATAGAATATTTTTTTGCCCTAAATAATGTATAAATTAAGTAATTATGCTATAATAAATCAGAATATATAAGATGAGGTATAAGAATATGAAGAAAATTTTAATTGTAGAAGATGATATAAGTATTAGTAGTGAATTAAAAGATTTATTGGATAATGCAGGATATAATGGGGTAGTTTTAAAAGACTTTGAAAATTCTTATGAAGAAATTAAAAAAGAAAATCCAGACTTAATATTATTAGATATCAATATTCCAAAATTAAATGGAGAAATGCTATTACAAAAAATAAGAAAAGAAAGTAATGTTCCAATTATCATGGTAACAAGCAAAAATACAGAAACAGATGAAGTTTTATCTATGAGCTATGGAGCAGATGATTATATAACAAAACCATATAATCCAACCATTTTGCTTTTAAGAATAAATGCAATTTTTAAAAGAATGGAAAACAAAAGCGATATTTTAGCTTATAATGAATTAGAAATAGATCCTAAAAAAGGAATTATAAAAAATGAAAAGGAAGAAATCATTTTAACAAAGAATGAAATGATTATCTTTACATTTTTGTTAGCGAATAAAGGAAATATTGTAACAAGAGATGAGCTAATGACTGACCTTTGGAATAATGATTCATACATAAACGATAATGCTCTAAATGTCAATATAAGTAGATTAAGGACTAAATTAAAAGATTTTGGATATGAAGATGCCATAGAAACAAGAAAAGGGCAAGGATATATTTTAAAATAATTTTGAAACGAGGAAAAAAGAATGAAGTTAAGTAAATATTTAAGAAGTAATTATCTAATTATATTACTATTTATTGTTATTATATCCATCATAAATTTAATGTTAGTATCATTCAAAGTCCAAAATCAAGCAATAATGGGAGTAACTGTTACAGCGATTCTGGGATTTATCATATATGTAGTTTATGATTTTGGAAGAAGAAAGAAATTTTATAATAAATTCTTAAATGATTTAGATTTATTGGACAAAAAATATTTAATAACAGAAATGATTGATAAACCCGAATTTTATGATGGAGAAATCTTATATGATGCCTTATATGAAATAGATAAATCCATGTCAGAAAAAATAAAAGAATATAGTTTAAGCATACAAGATTTTAAAGAATATATAGAAATGTGGATTCACGAAGTAAAATTGCCACTTGCTTCAATAAATCTAATGATACATAACCATAAAGAATTATCAGACAAAAAAATAGTAGAACAATTAAAAAGAATAGATGATGATGTAGAGCAAGTTCTATATTATGTAAGAAGTGAAAATGCTGAAAAAGATTATTTAATTAAAGAAACAGAACTAAATAAAGTAATTGGAAATGTTGCTATGAAGAATAAAGACATATTACTAGAAAATAAAATTGATTTTATTGTGGATGTTGATGATAGAAAAGTTTTAACTGATTCAAAGTGGCTTGAATTTATCGTAAATCAAATTGTAAGCAATAGTATTAAATACATAAGAAATGGTGTAGAGCATTTCATAAAGATTACGGCTGAAGAAAATAATCAAAATACGATTTTAAAAATATATGATAATGGAATAGGAATAGAAAAAAGTGATATTACTAAAGTATTTGATAAAACATTTACTGGAAACAATGGAAGGAAGATAGAAACATCAACTGGTATGGGATTATATATTGCAAAGCAACTTTGTAAGAAACTAGGACATAAAATTGCAATAGATTCAAAAGAAAATGAATTTACTGAAGTATCTATTTTGTTTAATAAAGATGATTTTTTAAATATTGCAAAGTAACATTACAATTTTGTAATGTTTAGTAATTTTAGAAGAAGGACAAATAAAAATAAATCCTCTATAATGAAAATGAAAGGAGAGATGAGAAGATGTCAAATATTCTAAAGATTGATAAAGTAGAAAAATACTATGGTAGCAAATCAAGTTTAACAAAAGCATTAGATAATTTATCTTTTGAAGTAGACAAAGGCGAATTTGTTGCAATAATGGGAGCATCAGGAAGTGGAAAAACAACACTTTTAAATTGTATATCTACTATTGACAAAGTAACATCAGGACACATTTTCGTTGGAGGAGAAGATATTACAAAATTAAGGGGAAATAACCTAAATAAATTTAGGAGAGAAAAGTTAGGCTTTATTTTTCAAGATTTTAACCTGTTAGATACTCTAACGGCTTATGAAAATATATCGTTAGCACTTTCCATACAAAATAAGAGTGCAAAAGAAATTGAAAAAAAGGTAACTGATGTAGCAACTAAACTTGGAATAAAAGATGTATTGCAAAAATATCCTTATCAAATGTCTGGAGGACAAAAGCAAAGAGTAGCATCTGCCAGAGCAATAATAACTGATCCACAAATCGTTTTAGCAGATGAACCAACAGGAGCATTAGATAGTAAATCATCTCGAATGTTACTTGAAAGTTTTGATTACTTAAATGAAAAACTAAATACAACAATTTTAATGGTAACACATGATAGTTTTTGTGCCTCTTATGCTAGTCGAGTAATATTCATAAAAGACGGAAAAGTATTTAATGAAATCATAAAAGGTAACAGTTCAAGAAAGGATTTCTTTGACAAGATTATAGATGTTGTAACCTTGCTTGGAGGTGAGGAAAATGACAACTATTAAATTGTCTTTTAGAAATATAAAAAAGAGTTTTAAAGATTATGCAATATATTTCTTTACTTTAATATTAGGTGTTGCAATATTTTATGTATTTAATAGTATTGAAAGTCAAACTGTATTATTAGATGTAACAGAAAGCACTTATGAAATTATTGATATGATGACAACAATGCTTTCAGCAGCAAGTATCTTTGTGGCATTTATACTAGGATTTTTAATAATATATGCAAGTAGATTTTTAATGAAAAGAAGAAACAAAGAATTTGGTATATATATGCTACTTGGAATGAGTAAAAGAAAAATATCAATGGTTTTATTCTTTGAAACTATATTAATAGGAATAATCTCATTAGTTGTAGGTTTAGGATTAGGTGTTTTACTTTCACAATTAATGAGTATGTTAGTTGCAAATATGTTTGAAGCAGATATGACTAAATATCAATTTATATTCTCATCAAATGCTTGTATAAAAACATTAATTTATTTTGGAATAATGTACGCCATTGTAATGTTATTTAATACAATAAATGTTGGAAAATGTAAATTAATTGATTTAATCCAAACTAATAAAAAATCCGAAACAGTAAAAATGAAAAATCCAATGCTTTGTACCATAGTATTTATCATATCAGCCATAGCTCTAGGATATGCTTATTATATGGTAACAGGTGGAATAAATGAAACAATTAAGACTCCAGAAGATATATTTAAACCAATTGTAATTGGAGCAGTATCTACATTTTTCATATTTTGGTCTTTATCAGGACTAATTTTAAAAGCCGTTATGAGTATGAAAAATTTATATGTAAAAGGATTAAATACATTCACATTCAGACAAGTAAGTAGCAAAATAAATACAACAGTATTTTCCATGACTATAATTTCTTTAATGCTATTTGTAACAATATGTGTACTATCTAGTAGCTTATCATTAAAAAATTCAATGACTGCAAATTTAGATGAACTAGCACCAGCAGATATTCAATTAGAAAAAAGAGTATTAAATGAAAATTGGTTAGATCAAGGATATAATGAAGAACAAATAAAAAATTCTAAAGAAAAAGGATATAATGTAGATGTAGATAAAGCAATAGCAATTGGATATGTTCATGATATTGGAAAATATGACGGAGAAATTCATGGTCATGTTATGAAAGAATATAATTATCTAAAAGAAAAAGGATATGATGAAGATTATTACAATATTTGCCTAACTCATTCATATTTGAATAATGATATTGTTTGTACTGCTGGAGGAATTCCAGATATAAATGAGAATCCATTTTTAACTAACTTTATAAAAAATCATGAATATACAATAGAAGAAAAGATAATTAATCTATGTGATTTAATGTGTCCACCAGGTGGAAAAGTATATACAATAGATAAAAGACTAATTGATTTAATAATCAGAAAAGGAGCTTATACAAACACACAATATCATGTAAAAGAAACATATAAATTAAAAGATTATTTTGATAATTTACAAAGATTATTATAACAAGTGTATTTTTATTTGCAAAAAATAAAGTTACAATTGCGTTTAATAAAGTATTAAATGATAATTTTGAGAAAGTATACGAAACTTCAATTAATACTTCAATACAAAATATTATAATAGAATCAAAAGAGGATAATGACCTATTATCAGCAGTGGGACAAATGAGCTTATGTTTTACTGAAGTAATAGTTTTTGCTTTACTTGCTATAATAAGTTCTTTTGTGGGAGAAAAGGTATTTATTATAATTTTCATACTTTCTATACTTTCTTCAATTTTTATAAATATAAATATTAAGAATAGGTGATTATCAAAAAATAAACTCTTTTCATAAAATATACAAAATGAAAGGAGTTTTATTTATGGATTATGAATTAATGATGAATGGAAATGTAAAAATAGGTCAAAAAGCACCTGATTTTCATGCAACAACAACATTTGGAGAAATTAGTTTAGACGATTACAAAGGAAAATGGCTTGTATTATTTTCTCATCCAGGAGACTTTACCCCAGTATGCACAACAGAAATGATAGCATTCACAAGAGCACATACATACTTTAAGCAACTAAACACAGACTTATTAGGATTAAGTGTAGATAGCAATCCATCACATTTAGCTTGGGTGTATGACATTTATTGTAGAACTGGAATAAAAGTGTCATTTCCAATAATTGCTGATAGAAATGGAGAAATTGCAAGAAAATATGGTATGATATCAAATGATATTAGTAACACAGAAACTGTTAGAAATGTGTTTATAATTGATGATAAAGGAATAATAAGAACAATACTTGTTTATCCTATGAACGTAGGACGTTTTATACCAGAAATAATAAGAATTGTTCAGGCATTACAAATGGCCGATTGCATGAACTCTTCAACTGCTGCAAATTGGATGCCTAATCAACCTATAATTCAATCAATTCCAAAAACATTTGAACAGTTAGAAGAAAGAAATAATCAAATAGAAGAAAATAGAAATGGTATAAGCTGGTATTTGAGTTTTAAAGAACCAGATAAAAAATGTATTAATTCAAAGCAAGAATGTTAAAAGTATTAATTTGAGTTTATTAAATATTTAAATTTTTCATTAGATATTGAATAATTTGATTTTAAAATTCACATACTAATATTATTAGAAAATAGAAAAATTATACGTATGTGGAGGTAACTTATGGAAGGAAATCAAAAAATACATTGTACAGTAGGAACATGTAAATACAATGAGAAAAATCAAAATCTATGTAAATTGCAAGCAATTCAAGTAGAACCAACAAAAAATTGCGATACAAAACAAGCAGATGAATCAATGTGTTCAAGTTATATTTATGAAAAAGATAAACAATAAAATCAAGAAAAATGAGAAGATATAAATTTTCTTCTCATTTTTCTTGACATATGAGAAAAATAGAAATAAAATGACCATAGCAAAACAATAAAAAGAAAGGAATGATAATATGTTAGTTACAACAAAGGAAATGTTTGAAAAATCAATGAAAGAAGGATTTGCAATAGGTGCATTTAATGTAAACAATATGGAAATAATACAAGCAATAGTAGATGCAGCAGCTGAAAGTAAGTCACCTGTTATATTACAAGCATCTTCAAGTGCAATAAAATATGCAAGAGTAGGATATTTAATGAAAATGGTAGAAGCAGCAGTAGAAGAACATCCAGAAGTTCCAATTGCTATTCATTTAGACCATGGACCAGACTTTGAAACAGCTAAAATGTGTATAGATGCAGGATTTACATCTGTTATGATAGATGGTTCAAAATATGATTTTGAAGAAAATGTAGCATTAACAAAGCAAGTTGTAGATTATGCTCATTCAAAAGGAGTAGTAGTAGAAGCTGAACTTGGAAAATTAGCTGGAATTGAAGATGATGTTAATGTAGATGCAAAAGATGCTATGTATACAGACCCAGCTCAAGCAGAAGAATTTGTTAGAAGAACAGGATGTGATTCTTTAGCAATAGCTATTGGTACAAGTCATGGAGCATATAAATTTAAAGGAGAAGCAAAATTAAGATTTGATATTTTAAAACAAATAAAAGAAAGAATACCAAATACACCAATAGTATTACATGGAGCTTCAACAGTTATTCCAGAATTAGTAGAAATGTGCAATAAGTATGGGGGAGACATACCAGGTGCAAAAGGTGTACCAGATGAAATTTTACATGAAGCAAGTATTTCTGGAGTATCAAAAATTAATGTAGATACAGATTTACGTTTAGCTATGACAGCTGCAATTAGAAAAGAATTTAGTGAAGAACCAAATGTATTTGATCCAAGAAAATATTTAGGACCTGCAAGGGATTTAATCAAAGAAACAGTCGAACATAAAATGAAAGATGTTTTTGGTTCAAGCAATAAAATTTAAAAAAAGTGTCGCATTGGGGACGTTTCTCATGCGACATTTTTTGTTAAGATATTATATAAAATTAATTTTTTATGCTAAATGTCGCATGAGAAACGTCCCCAATGCGACACTTTTTTCAATCCCTGCTTTTTATAGCGTGTTGAATTCTTCGTTCAGCATCTTTTTTAGCCAAATCTTGTCTTTTATCATACAATTTTTTTCCTTTACCTATACCAAGTTCTAGCTTAACAAAACCACCTTTAAAATATAGAGAAATAGGGACAAGACTATAACCTTTTTGTTTTGTTAATCCTATCAATTTATTAATTTCTCTTTTATTTAACAAAAGCTTTCTGTTTCTTAAAGGGTCTTTATTAAAAATATTCCCGTGTTCATATGGACTTATATGCATACCAACAACAAATACTTCTCCATTTTTTATAATTGCATAGCAGTCTTTCATATTGACTTTTCCACTTCTAATAGATTTTATTTCCGTACCAGATAAAACAATTCCAGCTTCTAATTTGTTTTCGATTGTATAGTTATGATATGCAGTTGGATTTTTAGCAACTAACTTTGTATTCATAATACTAACCTCTCTTATAACATAAATTTTAGAATATTATATCATAAGATAGGGGAATAGTAAAAGAAAAAACTCTGTTAAACACAGAATTTTTTCCAAATAACAAAAGTAATCATTTAATTAATCTTTGTCATCATAATTAGAAGAACGCATTTGCATTGAATAATACCATACTAATGCAACAATAGCGATAGCTGCAATACCTATAATAAGCCAAGTCCACATAGTTGCATTCATACCCATTAGAGTAGAACCTTCTGCGTTAGTTCTAGTAGCAGTGTAATTACCATTTCTAGAAGAGAACATTTCATTATTAGTATCTTTAGCAGTATTATTATTATCTCCTTCAGTTTTTATTCTATTCATAGTATCACCTGCCATGTTTCCAACAGAATCAGTAGCATTTTGTGCCATATTTCCCATAGTATTTGTAGCATCTTTAGTAGCATTTGAAACATCACCTGCAGCATCTTCTACAGCATTTTCAGCACCACCAACTACATTTCTAACACCATCTACTGCATCATTTACCATATCATTTGCAAAACATACAGTAAAAGAGAATATAGCTGCAATAAGAATACTTAAAACAATTGCTAATTTCTTATACATAATAAAATCCTCCTATAAAAAATTATATTGCATATTAAATGAAATACTAATATTAGTATGAAATTTTGAAATAGAAATATACATGAAAAATTTGTTATGTATTTTTGTAAAACATTGTTTTTAATTATAAAAATGAAAATTTTATAAATAAAAAAAATCTAGTTATAAAATCCGAACTAGATTTTTTATTTACTTAAATTATTATTTTTTTGATTATCTTTTTAACCTAATTAAAATAGCAATTGCAAGTAATATTAATAATACACCAATAACAATTATCAAAATATTAAGAATATCAGAAACTTCTAATTCATTTGTAGAAGTTGAAGTCGTACTAGTAACATTTGCTGAACTACTACCACTTGATGTAGAGTTGCTAGAAGAATAAGCAGAATTACTATTAGAACTGTTATAATTTGAACTGTTAGAAGTATTAGAATTACTAGATGAATTAGTTTCATTAGTGCTACTAGCATTTGAATTATCAGAATCTGTATTTGTATCAGCATTATTATCATTTTGACTATCTGCTGTTAAATCACTTGGTGTATTTGTATCGTCAGTTAAATCCAAATCAACTGCATAACAAAAATTAAACATAAAAACAAATAAAAATATTCCCATTAAAATAATTACTTTTTTTAGTTGCAACATATTATTACCTCCATCATTTGTTAATTATTATATCCACAACATATTAATTTACTTATATAATAATATCAAAACAAAAATAAAATGTCTAGTAAATATTAAAAAATTATTAAAAAAGTGACAAATATGAAAAAAAGTGGTAAAATATTTAAAAATGATTTTGAAAATATAAAGGAATGAAAATGGGAGAGATTATGATTAAAAAAACTACTAAAGAAAAAGTAATGGACTATATTGCATATTTTTTCATCTACTCATTTTTAGGATGGATAATAGAAACAATTTATGCATTCATAATACATGGAGGCTTTGTTAAAAGAGGCTTTCTATTTGGACCAATCTGTCCAATCTATGGATTTGGTGCAGTTATTTTGTTATTAGCTACTAAGAAAATGTATGGAAAACCATTTCAAAAATTTTTAATAGCAACAGTTTTATTTACTGTATTTGAATATTTAGTTTCACTAATATTTGAAGAAATCTTTGGACTAAGATGGTGGGATTATTCAAATGACTTTTTAAATATTCAAGGAAGAGTAAGTCTGATGTATACTATATTTTGGGGATTAATAGGATTAATTTTATTAGAAAAATTACATCCTTTGATTGAAAATCTTATTCAAAAAATAGAAGTCAAAATAAAAACCAATGCAAAATTAATGATAGTATATGTATTAATTGGAATTTTAATACTAGATTTTGTTTTATCTAGTTTAAAATATTTAAATATTTTTTAAAATTTGAAAGGAGAGAAAAAGATGGATAATATTACATCTTATTTATTCAAAACAAATGCAATTAGATTTTGCGAAGAAAATAAACCATTTTGGTATACATCTGGGAAAATTGGACCATATTTTATAAATACACATTTTGTGTATGGAAGTGAAAAAGATGCAGTAGATTTACTAAGCTATATTGATGAAGCGTTAGCAGATAAAATGACTTTACCTAAAAAAGTATTTGAAAAAGTATTTAAACAATATCAAGAAAATGAAATTTATAAAAATGTCATTGATATTATGAAAAAGTATATAGAAGAAAATATTAGTATTGATGAAATTGATTATATATCAGGTGGAGAAAGAAGAGATTGGTTCTTCTCAAATATATTAGCATATTTATTTAAAAAACCACATATTTCAATATATAAAGATTTGACGACAGTTGTAAGTGATTATAATTTTGAAAATACTAATAAATTAGAAAATATTGAAGGCAAAAAAGTATTACATATAGCAGATTTAATTACAGTAGCATCAAGTTATATAAGAGCATGGATACCAGCAATTGAAAATTTAGGTGGTAAAATTGTTGCATCTTGCTCTGTTGTTGACCGTATGCAAGGTGGAAAAGAAAAAATAGAAGAAAAAGGTATAAAATCATTATCATTAGTTCAAGTTGACAATTCTTTATTTAAAGAAGCCTTAGAGCTAGGAATTATAAATGAGAATCAAGAAAAAATGTTAGAAAGATTCTTTGAAAATCCAGATAAAACAATGAAAGATTTTCTAGTAAATCATCCTGAATTTTTAGAAAATGCACTTAATTCTGACGAGAAAACTAAAAAAAGAGCAAAACTTTTAGTAGAACAAGATTTATATAATTTGAAGGTTTAATGATTTGGGGACGGAGAAAAAATCATGGAAATTAATTTTATAAAATAGAAAACTATTTTTGTATAATTTTTTTGTCATGAAATATAATTTTTGCAAATTTTTACAAACCATCTAGTATAATCTTCCTAAACTTTTTACAATATTCATTTACTGTACTATAAAGGAGGATGATATACGATGGTTTTTTCTAGATATCTCTACTCAAAAGTAGTAGGAGCAAGGACAAAATTTATCTCTTTAGTATTAGAGAGAAATGAGCTTGATTTCTTAGAAGAAAATGGAATCGAGCATTATGAAAAGAATGGAAAATATATCGTCAATTGTGACCAGTTAAAATCACGTTTCTGTCACTGTTAATTAACGATTCTACAGTAAATGAAAATTGCTATGTCATATTATGATAAGCAAGATAAAAAGTATATATTAAAATCGCTATTTGAAATGCTTTTCCAATATATAGAAAACAAGACAAATAGCGATTTTTACTATATAGTAAGTTAAACTTTCTTATAGTAAGTTTTCTAATTCCTTAATTTTATCACGAAGTTCAGCAGCTTTTTCAAATTCCATTTGGCTTGCATATGCAAGCATTTCGTCAGTAAGTTTATTGATAGTTTCTTTAATATCATCAGTTTTTTCTAGTTTGAATTCAACACCAATATCTTCAACATTTGTTACTTTAATACTATCACGTACAGATTTGTTAATAGTTTTAGGAGTGATGTGATGTTCTTTATTGTATTCTTGTTGGATTTTTCTTCTACGATTAGTTTCAGAAATTGCTTTTTCCATGCTATCAGTTAATTCATCTGCATACATAATAACAGTACCATCTGTATTTCTTGCAGCACGTCCAATGGTTTGTATTAAAGATCTTTCTGAACGTAAAAATCCTTCTTTATCTGCGTCTAATATTGCAACTAGTGATACCTCTGGAATATCTAAACCCTCTCTTAAAAGGTTAATACCAACTAAAACATCAAATTCACCTAAACGTAAATTCCTTATAATCTCCATTCTTTCTAGTGCCTTTGTTTCAGAGTGCATATATGTTACTTTTACATCTAGACTTTTTAGATATTCAGTTAAATCTTCAGCCATTTTTTTAGTTAATGTTGTTACTAAAACACGTTCTTTTTTCTCAACTCTTAATCGGATTTGTTCTAATAAATCATCAATTTGATTTGCAACAGGTTTAACTTCAATTTTAGGATCTAAAAGACCAGTTGGTCTAATGATTTGTTCAACAACATTATTGCCTGAATGTTCTTTTTCGTAATCTGCAGGTGTTGCACTAACAAAAACAACTTGATTTAGTTTTTGTTCAAATTCTTCGAATTTTAAAGGCCTATTGTCATATGCAGAAGGTAGACGGAAACCATAGTCTATTAAAGATTTTTTTCTAGCATGGTCACCATTATACATTGCTCTAACTTGAGGAATTGTTGCATGTGATTCGTCAATAAATAAAAGAAAATCCTTTGGAAAATAGTCAAATAGGGTGTAAGGAGGGCTTCCTTCAGGTCTTCCGCTGATATGTCTTGAATAATTTTCAATACCTGAACAAAATCCGGTTTCTTTCATCATTTCCATATCAAAATTTGTTCTTTCTTCAATTCTTTGAGCTTCGATTAATTTATTTTGTGATTTAAAGTATTTTACTCTCTCTTCCATTTCTTGCTCAATTGTAACTAATGCTCTTTCCATTTTCTCTTTTGTCGTAACATAGTGAGAAGCAGGGGAGATTAGTATATGTTTTCTTGAGCCAATAGGTTTTCCTGTTAAAGGATTAATTTCTGTTATTTTTTCTATTTCATCACCCCAGAATTCAACTCTAACGGCAGATTCTGATTGGTCAGATGGATATATTTCTACAATATCACCTTTTGCTCTGAAAGTTCCTCTTTTAAAGTCAATTTCATTTCTTGTATACTGCATTGTTATTAGTTTTTTTAACACAGCATCTCTTGATTTATTCATTCCAGGTCTTAATGAAAGCATCATTTCTTGGTAATCAACAGGGTCTCCTAAACCATAGATACATGAAACAGATGCTACGATAATTACGTCTCTTGTTTCGAATAGAGATAATGTAGCAGAATGTCTTAATTTATCTATTTCGTCATTTACTGATGAATCTTTCTCAATATATGTGTCAGAAGAGGGAATATAGCTTTCTGGTTGGTAATAGTCATAATATGATACAAAATATTCAACATTATTTTCTGGAAAGAACTCTTTGAACTCACTGTATAATT
This sequence comes from uncultured Clostridia bacterium, assembly GCA_944387525.1. Lineage (GTDB taxonomy): Bacteria > Bacillota > Clostridia > TANB77 > CAG-508 > CAG-269. The sequence continues at coordinate 14,559 of CALXFF010000019.1, forward strand.
GCCCAGCAAGTGTTTTGTTGTGTGCTAATACAAGTGTTGGTTTTTGTACTTGTTGGATTACATTTGCCATTGTAAAGGTTTTTCCAGAGCCTGTTACTCCAAGTAATGTTTGGAATTTTTTTCCTTCTTCTATTCCTTTTGATAAGTATTCTATTGCTTTTGGTTGGTCTCCTGTTGGTTTGTATTCTGAATGTAATTTAAACATGATTTTCCTCCTATTAGTCACTTAAAAAATTCATTACTAAATCAATTATATATAGTATATCATAAAAATTTAAAAAGTATATAAATAATGTAAATTTGCATCATTGCCTTCTAGTTTTTCATCAATACGGTTTGCAATGTCTATTAGTTTTATTGTTTTTTCTAGATATTCTAGTCTTTTTTGATTTGCCGCGTAACCTTTTAACATGTAGTCTTTTAATATCTTTGTTGCCCACTTTCTAAATGCAATACCATTATGTTCAAGTTCTCCTTCAGAAAAAATATTTCTTATATGTCTTGATATAACTGACTTATCTCTGCCGAATAATCGCGTCATTTGTTCTAAGTTTAGCCAAACTGTTTCATCTTTCATGTTTACTTCTAACTTTACATCTTGATTTTCAAAGATAATAATTTCATTTTTTTCATTAGTATTAGAATTAATTTCTTTGTTTACTACCATAATTATACACCCAAAATATTTTTAAAATTTAATCAATCTTATGAATAAAAGTATACCATATAGTTTGTGAAAGTGCAATATATTTTTATAAAAAATAAATTTCATAAATACTTTTAAATTGATATATATTTATGATAGAATTTAAATAAATTAAGGTTAGTAGGAGGATTAAAATGATAAATGCAATAGTTTATAAAAGTAAAGCAGGGCATACTAAAAAATATGCAGAGATTTTGAGTACAAGATTAAATTTACCAATTTTAGATATACAAGAAGCAAAAACAAAATTGAAAAAAATGATAATATAAGAAAAAATGATAGGAAGAAATTCTAGAAAGAGGGCTAATTTATGGAGCAATATATAAATATGAAAAACAAAATAAGTTTTGATAAATTAAAAAAACCAGCACAAATAATAAAAAATGGTGGAATAGTGATATTTCCAACAGAAACAGTATATGGAATAGGAACAAATGGATTAGATGAAAATGCAATTAAAAAATTATATGAAGTAAAGCAAAGACCACTAAATAAACCTATAAGCTTGCTAGTTAATAATATAGAAATGGTAGACAAAATTGCAAAAAATATTACAGAAGTGGAATATAAATTGATGGAAAGATTTTTTCCAGGACCTCTAACAATAATTTTAGAAAAAAGAGATATAGTACCAGATATATTAACATCAAACACAAATACCATAGGAATACGTATGCCAAGTGGAGAAATAGCAAAAAAATTGATTGAATTTGCAGGTGTACCAATTGCTACATCAAGTAGTAACATTTCAGGTAATCCAAGTGGAACAAATATAACTGATATAAAAAAGGATTTTGAAGGAAAAGTAGATTGCTTTATTGATAATGGCGAAAGTGAATTAGGTATTCCATCAACTGTTATAAGAATAATTGATAATATACCTTATATATTAAGACAAGGGGTAATTTCAGAAGAAGAAATAAGAAAAGTTATTGCAAATTAATTACCGTTTTGTTAAAATAAAAATGAAATAAATAATGAGGGGATGAATCAAATGAAAACAGTAAAAAAACTTTTGATTTCTATATGCTTCATGTTTTTATTCATAATACTAACAACAATAAAATCAAATGCATCAAGCAATCTACATTTAAATAAACTAGCATTTGATGCAAATATAAATTCAGATGGAAGTATGGATGTAGTAGAAACATGGGATATAAAAATAAAAGATACAAATACTCTGTTTAAAACATTTAAAACAGACATGAGTAAATACAGTGATATTACAAATGTGCAAGTATCAGAAATAACAAATGGTACTACTAGAAATTTTACAAAAATTAATACACTAATGTATCATGTAACAAAAGATAGTTACTATGGAATGATAAATGATGATGGTAATTTTGAAATAGCATGGGGAGTAGGGTTAGATGATAGTAGCGCTACAAAGAAGTATAAGATTTCATATACTGTAGAAGATGCAATTACAAAATATAGTGATTATGCAGAGCTATACTGGCAATTTGTCGGTTCTGATTTTGAAGTTAGTGCAGATAAAATTACTGGAACAATAACTTTGCCTTCACAGGCACAAAGCAAGGATGAGATAAAAGTCTGGGGACATACTGAAGACTTGAATGGAGAAATATATGTTACTGATTTAGACGAAATTAGTTTTGAACTAGATGGATTTAATTCTGGAAGGTATGTTGAAATTAGAACACTTTTTCCAACTTCTATGATAGTATCAACAAGTAGAATTCACGATGTTGATATTTTAAATGATGTAATAGAAGAAGAAACGGTATGGGCAAATGAGGCAAATATTAAAAGAGCAATAAGAGATACAGTAAATTTATTAATAACTCTTGTAGTAATTATTATATGTGTTCTATTATCAGTATTTAGTATAGTTAGAGCAATTAAAAATGCAAATAAATTCAAAGGAAAGTCTAAATATAGACCAACACAAGAATTAGAATATTATAGAGATTTACCAAGAAAAAATGCAACTCCAGCTCAAAGCTTATATGTGTATTTCGAAACAAAAAGTGGAATAGCAGATAATGATATTGGAAAAGTTGTTTCTGCAACGCTTTTAAATTTGAATTTGAAAAAACATTTAGAATTTCAAGTTGAAAAAGAAAAAAATAAAGAAAAAATCACAATGAAAATTTTAAATACTGATACAAGTGATTTATCAGCTGATGAAAAAGTAATATTTGAATTTTTACAAAAAGCATGTAAAGGTAGTAATGAAATAACTGTAAAAGACTTTGAAAAATACATAAAGAGAACCTCTACTACAGATATATTGGCACTTAAAACAAATATTAATGGGCAGACTAAAAGGGAGTTAATTAATCAACAAATATATGATGCAGAACAAGAAAAAGTTTATAAAAACCAATCATCACAGACAACTATATATGCAATAATAATATTCTTTGCAATATTTGCAATTGCTTTTACAAGTGAATTTTTAAATGTATTTGGTTATATAGGAATATTTGGATTAATAGTTTGTCAAGTTATAGCAATAGTTATTAATTCTAAAACATTAAATAAAATAAATGTATATACGCAAAAAGGAATTGATGAAAAAGAAATGTGGAGAGGCTTGAAAAAGTATATGGAGGACTTTTCTATGTTAGATAAAAGGGAAGTGCCTGAAATTGCAATATGGGAACATTTCTTAGTATTTGCAACTGCTTTTGGTATTGCTGATAAAGTATTAAAACAATTAAAAGTTGTTTATCCTAATATAGAAAATGACTTAAATGTAAACACATATACATGTATGTATTTTATGATGAATACAAACTTTTCACGTAGTTTCTCAAATGCTATAAGTACATCAATGTCTTCTGCTTATTCTTCAGCATCTGGAGGAGGCGGAGGATTCTCTGGTGGCGGCGGCGGAGGCCGGTGGCCGGAGGTGGGGGAGGAGGTAGATAGACCTCCTCGTTACAATTCACAATTTAATATATGTTTATCTATTAGCTAGGATAATATATTAAATAAATTTTTGTACCTTGTTGTCGCAACCTTTATATTTTAAGAAGAAAGGCGGTACTTGAAAGTATTTAATATATTATCCTAGCTATATATAAATACTTAGTTGTGAATTGTAACAACTTTTTTTATTTTAAAAAAAGTTTGGTGAAAACTATTGACTTGGAGCTAACTCTAAGAGATATGATATAGTGGATAAATTATTTTAAGAAAGGATGATGTAATTATGGTAAAACAAACAGCAGGAAGAGATAGTTTAGGAAATTTTGCTCCTAAATTTGCAGAATTAAATGATGATGTATTATTTGGAGAAGTATGGTCAAGAGAGGATAAGCTATCATTAAGAGATAGATCTTTAGTAACTATTTGTGTATTTATGGGAAAAGGTATGGTTGATAGTTCTTTAAAATATCACCTTATGACAGCTAGAAAAAATGGAATTACAAAAGAAGAGATGGCTGAAATTATAACACATGCTGCATTTTATGCTGGATGGCCTAATGCTTGGGCAGTATTTAATTTAGCAAAAGAAGTATATGCAGATGATGATACAAAAGAAACACATGGTGGAATGTTTGGAATGGGAGAACCTAATACAGCATATGCGCAATATTTTATTGGAAATTCATATTTAAAACCTTTAACTAAACCAGGTTCTTCAGTTGTATCTATTGCTAATGTTACATTTGAACCAGGTTGCAGAAATAACTGGCATATACATCATGCAATAAAAGGCGGAGGACAAATTCTTGTATGTGTTGAAGGAAACGGTTGGTATCAAGAAGAAGGAAAACCAGCTCAGAGTTTAAAACCAGGAGATGTAGTTACAATCCCTGCAAATGTTAAACATTGGCATGGAGCTCAAAAGGATAGTTGGTTTAGTCATTTAGCTATCGAAGTACCTGGTGAAGATACTTCTAATGAATGGTGTGAACCAGTAAATGATAAGCAATATAATAAATTGGGAAGTGAATAGTATGACTATAGCAGAAGTTAGTAAAAAATATGGTTTAACTCAAGATACTATTAGGTATTATGAGAAAATGGGGTTAATACCACCAGTTCCAAGAAATAAGAGTGGGATTAGAGATTTTGATGAACAATCTTGTAGATGGATTGAATTTATTAAATGTATGCGAAGTTCAGGATTATCAATAGAAGTATTAAAAAAATATGTTGAGCTATTTAATAAAGGAAAATCGACAGTTAAAGAAAGAAAAGATCTTCTTATTGGTCAGAGAGAAAAATTACTTGAAAAGCAAGAAGATATTAAGAAAACTCTAGATAGATTGAACTATAAAATTGAGTTATATGATGATATTATTTCAGGAAAAAGAAAAGATTTTATGGAAGAACCATAAATCTTTTTTTATTTTGCAATAATGATTGATATTAATATTTTTTTATGATAATATTATACCATATTTAACGAAACAAATAGAAAATACGAAAAATAATTACAGTTATGGAAGGAAAGATATTAGAAATGGATAAAAATATAAAAGGACTAACAGATAAAGAAGTTCAAGAACAAATAGAACTAGGAAATATTAATAAAAGTCAAGAAAGCAAATTAAAAACAACAAAGCAAATAATATATGATAATGTATTCACATTATTCAATCTATATAACTTAATAATAGCAATTGCCTTGTTATGTGTAAAAGCATACACAAACACTTTCTTTTTTCTTATAATAACAATTAATGTAATAATTGGAATAGTACAAGAAATCCATGGAAGAAATTTAGTTAAGAAACTGTCTATACTAAATGCATCAAAAGCTACTGTTATAAGAAATGGAAAAGAGAAAAAAATAGATATCGAAGAAATAGTATTAGGAGATATAATACTATTATCACAAGGAGACCAAATTCCTTCTGATTCATATGTATTAGAAGGAGAAGTAGAAGTTAATGAAGCACTTCTAACAGGAGAATCAGATTTAATACAAAAAAATATAGATGATAAATTACTTTCAGGAAGTTATGTTACAAGTGGAAGATGTTATGCAAAAGTTGAAAAGGTAGGAGAAGATAATTTTGCAAATAGCATAATTAGTGCTACTAAAAAATACAAAGAGAATAATTCTGAATTAATAAACTCAATGAAAAAAGTTACAAAATTCACAAGTTTTGTAATCATTCCTGTTGGAATAATACTTTTTATCCAAGCATATTTTTATAGAGAATCTGAGCTAGCACAATCAGTTATTGCCACAGCTGCAGCATTACTTGGAATGTTACCAAAAGGGTTAATATTATTAATAACAATTGCGTTAGAATCAGGAGTTATTAAACTAGCTAAGAAAGACGTACTTGTACAAGAATTATATAGTATAGAATCTTTAGCTCATATTGATACAATTTGTTTAGATAAAACTGGTACTATAACAAGAGGAGAAATGAGAGTATCAGAAATAAAAAAATATAATGGAAAAATACTACCACATTCTTTTAATGATATGATGACTGCTTTTATTAATGGAATGGATGATAATAATGCTACATTCCATGCTTTCAAGAAATATTTTAAAGGAGATAATTCTTTTGAAATAGCAGATAAAGTAGCATTTTCATCAGAAAGAAAATGGAGTTCAATATCTTTTAAAGAGGAAGGCTCTATTGTTGTAGGTGCTCCAGAAAGATTATTTGATAAAAGCAAAGAAAATATGCCAGAAGCAATCAATGAATTGCAAAAAAGCGGGAAAAGAGTTTTAGGAATAGCATATACAAAATCAATAATTAGTGAACCCGAATTACCTGAATTAGAAGTTATAGCAATAGCGATTTTGGAAGATCCATTAAGAAAAAATGCTAAAGAAATGCTAGGATATTTCAAAGAACAAGGTATTGATGTAAAAATTATTTCAGGAGATAATGCCTTAACAGTTTCTAATATTGCTAAAAAAGCAGGGTTAAAAGAATATGATTCATATATAGATTTGTCTACAATAAATACTGATGCTGAAATAGTAGATTTAGTTGATAAATACAGCATTTTTGCAAGAGTATTACCGCATCAAAAAAGTATTATTGTAAAAGCATTGCAAGCTAAACAACATAAGGTTGCAATGACAGGTGATGGAGTTAATGATGTAATTGCACTAAGAGAATCAGATTGTAGTATAACACTTCCAGAAGCGACAGATAGTGCAAAACAAGTATCACAAATAGTTTTACTAAATTCAGATTTTAGCGTATTAAAAGATGTAATGATGGAAGGTAGAAGAGTTGTTAATAATATAACAAAAGTAGCGAGAATATTCTTTATAAAAACAATTTACTCAGTGCTATTATCAATATTCTGTATATTAACAAATATGGAATTTCCATTTATACCAATACAAATAACATTAGTAGATTTAGTAATAGAAGCATATACATCATTCTTTATAACATTTGAAAAGAATAAAAAACCTGTCACAGGCTCATTTCTACGAACGGCATTAACAAATGCTATGCCATTTGCAGTAGTTATAATGTTTAATATAATATTCTTAACATTCTTCAGAGATACATTAGGAATATCACAAGATATTGCAACAACAATGATGTATTTGTTGATAGGATTTGTTAGTATATTAGCAGTACAAGAGGTCTGCAAACCATACACGAAAGTCCATGTATTCTTATTTGTAACAACAGCAATAGGATTCTATGTAGCAGTTATATTATTTAAAAACATATTACAAATATCATTATCATTACAACCTAATGAATTAATAATAACACTAATTTTAGCAGTTATAAGCTATATTTTAATTACAATTAAAAGAAGTGTATACAAAAGAAAAAATATATAATTAATTTAATAAAGGGGGATTTTTTATGAAAAAGAAAAGTGTTATAGCTATTGTTATAGCAGTTATTGCTATTGTACTTGTAGTAGGAGGAATCGTTATATTTCTTGCTAGTGGATTTACACAAGAATTAGCTATAAAAAATGAAATTCAACAAATGGATGAAATGACAAACGATGTAGAAAATGTCGATATCGAGGCATTTAACCAAAAGGCTGATACGATTGTTACAACAGGTGATTATGCAGTAGTAGAACAAGCTGTTAAAACTTATCTTAAAGAAAGTGTAAATTATACACTAGAAATCAAAGCACTACTAGATGATGAACAAATGGCAAATATAGTAACAGCAGATAATTACCAAACTGATGGACCTGACTTTGTCCAAACTACTCAATATCTAAGTGATTCTAAAGCAAAATTAGAAGAGGCTAAAACTAAATTTCCAGAAATGTTTACTGAAGAAAAAATAATGTCATATATCGATGGAAAAATTGATGATGAATATTACATTGACTTTTATAAAGAAGTAGCTATTGGAAATGAAGCAGAATTAATGCCTCAAGAAGATTTAGATACAATTAATTCATCTTTAGATACTGTAATTAATATACTAAATATCGAAGAAGAAATGATTAATCTTTTAAAAGATAATAAAGGAACTTGGACAATAGAAGATGGTATGATAATGTTTAGTTCTGATAGTGTATTAACAACATATAATGACCTTGTAACAGAATTACAATCAGTTACAACAAATGCTTAACAAATCTTTTATAGTAATTGAAATATTTGTAATATCATGTTATAATATTATTCGAAAGGTGTTAGATGTGCAATAAAATATTAGTATATCTAACAAAGGTGACTAAAATGAGAATAATTAATAAACCAGAAAATAATTAAATATCACACTTTTAAGATTAGGTTTATTAGTTATGCATTTTAATATTGAAATTACAAGAAATTTAATATATAAACTAATATCCTTCTTTAGTGTGAATTAAAGGAGGAATTTTTTATGGAAAGAATAAGATTAAGTAATATAACAAAAAATTATGGAGATAGAAAAATATTTGAAATTCCAGATTTGATAATCCAAGATGGCCAAAAAATTGGTATAGTTGGAAAAAATGGTGTAGGAAAATCTACATTTCTAAATATTATTTCTGGAGATATTAAACCAGATAGTGGAAATATAAAAATTAATGGGAAAATATCATATATTAAGCAATTAGATGAAATTGGAACTAACAGAAAAATTAGTGGTGGCGAAAAAATGTTGCAAACAATAAATTTATCATTACAAGAGAATCCAGATATTTTATTAGCAGACGAACCATCAAGTAATTTAGATATTTATAATATAGAGTATGTAACAAAAAAATTAAAGGAATTTAAAGGAACTTTATTACTAATATCTCATGATAGAACTATATTAGATGAGATATGTAATTATATTATTGAAATTGAAAATGCTGAAATTATAGAATATAAAGGAAATTATAGTTCATATAAAAAGCAAAAGAATGAAAAATTAGAAAGAGAAAAATTTGAGTATTCCCAATATGTCAAAGAAAAGAACAGATTGGAACATGCTATTATAGCAAGTAAAAATTCTGCAAAATCAATGAGAAAAGCCCCTAAAAGAATGGGAAATTCCGAAGCTCGTCTGCATAAAAGAGAAGCAAGTGAGATAAAAGAAAAACTAGAAGGACATTCAAAAGCTCTTGAAACTAGACTAAATCACTTAGAAATAAAGGAAAAACCTTTACCTGAATATAATATCTATTTTGTAACACCTGAAAGCAGTAAAATAAAGAGCAAAAATATAGTATCAAGTGATGATTTTTCTTTAGAAATTAATCATAAACAGTTATTGATACATGCTAAAATCTATATACCATCAAACAAGAAAACGGCATTATTAGGAAAAAACGGAATTGGAAAAACAACTTTAATTAGAGAAATACTTAGTAAGAATAATCTTTTTTCAATAAATCCACAAGCGAAAATAGGCTATTTTAGTCAAGATTTAAGCATTCTTGATGAAAATATTTCGATTTTAGAAAATGTTATGATTGATAGTATTCAAAGTGAGACAACTATAAGAAATGTATTGGGAAATTTGAGTATTAAGGATAATAAAGTTTATGAAATTGTGAAAAATCTAAGTGGAGGGGAGAAGGTAAAAGTTGCTTTGGCAAAACTTCTTGTCTCAGATTCTAATTTCCTAATTTTAGATGAACCTACAAATTTTTTGGATATAGAATCAATTGAAGGATTAGAATTATTGATTAAACAATATGCAGGAACTGTTTTATTAATTTCGCATGATAAGAGATTTGTAGATAATGTATGTGATAATATAATTATATTTAAAGATAAAAAGTTAGTTCAATTTGATGGGAATTATTCTGAATATTTGAAATATGAGGAAAATAAAGTTAAAAATAAAGGATTTTCTAATGATAAATTATTACTTGAATTTAGACTTACTAAATTAGATTCAGAAATAGCTTTAGAAAATGATTCTGCTAAAAGACTTTTATTAGAAAAAGAACGTGAAGAGATTTTATCAAAATTAAAAAATTCTTAAATATTGTTTTTTGTATGCAGACATGTAAACTATTGTTGTATTTTATGATAGAATATATTATATATGGAAAATTAAAGGGGATTGGATTTTATGAAAAAGAAGAAATGGATTTTTATAATTTTAATTACAATATTATCTATAATATGGATAATTTGTATGCATTTTACTACTTTAGAACTTATAGAAAATATAAATCGTAATATAAAAGAAGATTATGATTTGAAAGCTCCAGAAAATGAAAATTCAAGTTTAGGTATTGGTGAGAAATTATATACTAAAAGTTTTGGAAGTTATGTTGTATCTAATAACTGGATTGAAAGTAAAGAACATTCTAATAATTCTAAGTTTTTCTATGTAGCTAGCGGAGAAGAAAGGGAAGAGAGGCCTAATAATATTTCGGTTAATGCAGGAACTAATAAATATAGTAGTTCTGAACACGAGAAGTTTAGAGATGCTATTTTGTTACAACTTTCATATCAGATTTCTGATTCTTCAGATTGTACTATTAATGCAAATGGTTCTTTTACAAATGATAATAATTATGTGGTTTATGAGTTTGATATTTTTGAAAAAAATGATAATATTATGACAAAGCAGTTTTATATTGTTGGAGATTATAAATATGTTTTGGTTCATGAAACGGTTTATGATTTTACTTCAGATGAAGTAGATGGAGTTGCTAAAAAGATAGTTGATAGTTTTGAGTGGAAAGAATAATTAAATATAAAAATTAAATTATCAATATTTTATTTATAATCAAAAAAAGAAAAGACTAGGATTTGTTTAGTGACACTTAGTCTTTTTTAGTTCTTCGTTGAAACATTTATAATTGTTAAATATATTTTAGCAATTAATTTATTATATGTCAAATTTTTAATTTTATTAAAAAATAAAAATATATAAATGAGAAATAGGGGGAATATAAATATCTCCTTGTATTTATCAATACATAACATTGCACAAAATCAAAGTTTTGTGCAATAAGAGATAGGAGCATAATATAAAACAGCCATAAACCTCTACTTCTACTAATTCAAGGCTTTTAGCTGTTCTATACATATTAATATTCATTTATATATCTTTATTTTTTATTTATATCTATATTATATTCATTATTATTATAAGTCTTTTGTATTACTGTTATATCAATATTCTTATAGCTCATTAAAATCAATTTTTAAACATTTTTTTATTTTGCTTATATAATTTCATTACTATAATTATTTTACTTGTTATAGTTTTAAATTTATATCTATAATTTTTTTATTATATATTATTTTTATATATTAAATTGTATGAAAATTTTTCAAAAATCTCCCAAATGCCTATTTCTCTATATTCGCCTTATTTTACGGGCAACAAACTATGTGGCTTAAAAATAAAAACAGCTTAAAATCGATTCTCGTGCGTCACTTTTTTGGCACTTTTTCTGTTAAACTGTGCTTATTACATTGCTTTCATGCTTTTTACTATTTTAATAAATTATTTGTTATTTTGTAATTTATATAAGTTAATTAAACTAATTTATTTTTAAATATTTTAAAACTTATCCAATGGCAATTAGAAGTTTAATTATATTATATATAAGTAAAATATAATTTGCTTAAAAATGATTTTATGGTTACTGATATGATAATTATTCTATAATTAGCAATTTAATATTTATTAAAAATTTGTATTACTAATTTAAATTTTTTTATTAAATAACTAACTTAACAAATGTTCGGTTTTAAAATATAATTTATGAATTTAAAAATTTGCACAAAATTAATTTTAATATATATTTATTAATTTGGTTATTTTTATTTCTAGTTTTTACTTTTATCTTAAATATATTATTTTTTAATTAGAATATTTATATAAATGACTTAAATATTATTTTTGCTTATGATATTTTTTACCAATATATAAAATTAATATATTATAGTATATATAATTTTAGTCTATCTCCCCTACTCCACTGTATTTCATTATGAATAAAATATTACATTTTTTATATATTTTTAATTAATATGTATAAAAAATTAAAGAAATTATACATATATTGAAAAAATCTACTATGTATGCTATAATTATTTACGTAATGAAAAATTATATTATTTAGAGAAAGGATGGTTAGTTCTATGAAAAACTCCAAAACACCCTTAAGTAACATAAATGTATATCTGATTTCTGGAGAAATTTATCGGGCTATAATACCATTTGATGATGCCTCTTCTTTGACAATTCTTTTTAGGGTTAGTGAAACAGAGGTTATTCATCCATGTACTTCGGCAGATAGATTTATTTATTCTTCTATTTCGACTGATATGAAACATCAGATATACAATTTGTATAAGAAGTTATGACTAAATTTATCTGTACCTATAATCCTTATATTTTGAAAAATTATTCAGAGTATAGGGATTATTAATTTGCCTTATTTTAATAAAAGACCTAGTTTGTAATAATCTAGGTCTTATTCAAAACTTTGAGCATCTGTCCCACTTGTATCTGAACCTGATGTTTCACTACTACCACTATTTGTATTACCGCTACCACTTCCAGAACCTGATGAAGATGAACTAGATGATGAATTAGTATTATTTGATGTAGAATTATTACTTGTATTAGTATTTCCTGATCCACCTGAAGAGGTATTATTTGAGTTACTACTTGGCGAATTAGTGTTTGAAGTATTTGAACTTGTATTTGTTCTGTTTGAATTTGTATTTGAATTATTTGTTGTATTAGTATTTGTATTCGTTGTATTTGTATTCGTTGTATTTGTATTATTTGTAGTACTTGAATTTGTAGTTGTCATGTTTTCTCTTTGAGATTCTTGTGGATCAATTGCATCAATGTCGTTTGTAATTCCTTGTATAATTTCTTGAATGTTATTTGTTGTATTATTTGTTGAGTTATTTGAATTATTCTTGTCAACTTCACTTCCTGAATGTTCATCACATAATCCAGGTACAGTTAGCCATAAGAAATATTCTGTATATGTGTTTGTGCAACCAGTTCTTGCTCTTTTTCCTGTTTCAGCACATATTGTTGCAGATGATACTGTATTAGGTTTCTCAAATCTTGCAGTTTTCAAACCGGTATGTATTCTAGACATTACATTTGCCCATAATAAACCTGCTGGATTTCTATTATTGAATTCTACAGTTTCATTTTGGTCGTATCCATACCAAGCAACTGCTGTATAATATGGTGTAAAACCACAAAGCCATCTATCATAATTTTCATCTGTTGTTCCTGTTTTTGCTGCAACATCAACACCAGATATTTTACAATATGTAGCTGTTCCATTATTACCTACTACTGGTTGAGTTAGGATACTTTTTAATATATATGCTACTTCTTTTGAGAATACTCTTCTTGTTTTTTGTTTTGGCTCTAAAATATTTTTTCCAGATTTATTATCTATTCTACTATAAAATACAGGTTCTATATATTCTCCATCATTTGCAATTGTGGCATACCCTGCAGCCATTTCTAAAGGACTTATTCCTACTTGCAAACCTCCTAATGCTAATACTAAACTTTCATCTTCTTTTGTTAATGTAGAAATGCCCATTTTTTCCATGTATTTTATTGCATTTTTAGGTTTGAGTTCTTCCATAATTTCAACAAATGGAATATTTTGTGATGATTCAACTGCTCTTCTAACTGTTATTTTTCCTAATTGTTTTCCGTAATCTACTGGATGATATCCATCAGCAAAATCTTTTTCTGTGTCATCATATATAGATGCTGCTGTAATTATTTTTTTATCTATTGCTGGAGCAAGTACAGCTAATGGTTTGATTGATGATCCTGTTTGCCTAACGCTTTGAGTTGCTCTATTTAATGGTCTTGATTCTGTTTTTTCTCCTAGTCCACCGACACAACCTAAAACATGCCCAGTAGTATGGTCTATTATGACCATAGCAGCTTGTGAAGAGTTTCCACCTATTTTAGATGCTCTGCTATATTTATTCTTTTCAAATTCGGTTTCTGTTTCTTTCTGAATTGAAGAATCTTGAGTACTATGTATTGTTAGTCCTGCCATATTTATATAATTTGTTGCAAATGTTTCTGAAATATTATATTTGTCCGCTATATCTTCTGTTATTTCATTTATCAAGGCATCTGTATGATAAGAATATACCCCACTTCCAGATTCTATTTCTCCTTTTTTGAAATTCAATCCACTTTCAAGTTCAGCAGTTGCAGATTGCTCTTCTGCTTCAGTAATATAACCTAATTCCAGCATTTTAGATAAAACTGTATTTGTTCTATCTTTAATATCTTGTGAATTATCTTCATCTGTGAATGGATTATATGAATTAGGTGAATGGTTAATTCCGGCTAAAAATGCACATTCTGCCAAACTTAAATTTGATACTGATTTGTTAAAATAATATCTAGCTCCTGCTTCTACACCATATATGCTAGGTCCAACATATATGACATTTAAATATCCTTCTAGTATTTCTTCTTTTGAAAGGCAAGTTTCTAGTTGCCAAGCTTTCCACCATTCTTTTACTTTTCTAATTATGCTGTCTGAAGAATCTCCTGTTAAGTTTTTGACTAATTGTTGTGTAATTGTACTTCCTCCAAATGATGATGAACCAAAATGTATTACATATGATGCAATTGCTGAAGCAGTTCTTTTGATATCAACACCATGATGCTTATAAAATCTTTCATCTTCAATAGCAACATATGCATTTTTTAAATTATCTGGTATTTTTTCATAAGAAATTGGAATTTGCTTTTTTTCACTTCCTAGTTCTGCAATTGTATTTCCATCTGTGTCAATTACTATTGAATTTTGATTTTTCATCATTTCTTGTGCAAGTGTTTTCCATGTGTGTGCTGAAACTCCTAACACTATCCCAACAATTAAGATTATTACAATAATTACTGTTATTATTATTTTCTTTAATTTTCTTTTCTTGTCAGATGAATTAGCTTTTCCTTTACGACCTTTTCCATTGTGCTTTCCATGTTTAGCTCTAGTTTGCTTTATCTCTTCTTGTTCTCGTTGTCTTTTCATCTTTTTTATTGCTTTTGGTAATTCATCTCCGTCATTTGTTTTTTTATTTTTAAACATAAACTCACAACCTTTTTTCTTTTATGTTTTATTTTGATTATTGCAAATTATATCATACTTTTTTTAATTTTACAAAAATAAAATTTTGGTATATAATACATATATTAAGAGGAGTGAAACATATGATAAAAAGAGAAGAAAATCCTGATTATATTAATTCTTTTTTAGATTATAGTGCAACCATTTTGAATAAATCACCTAATAGTATAAAGGAATATAACTATGATTTAATGATGTTTTTAAGATTTATAAAAATTCATTTTGGATTAACAAACGAAACAGATTTTACGAAAATAAAAATAAATGATATATCTTTAGATACAATTAAAAAAATAAAACTTGCGGATATCCATTCTTTTTTGAGTTATATGGCAATTGAATTAAAAAGCAAATCAGCTACAAGAGCAAGGAAAGCATCTACTATAAGGGTATTTTTCAATTATTTATCTCAAAAAGCAAACTTAATAGAAATAAATCCTGCTCAAAATTTGGAAACACCTAAATCAGATAAAAGACTCCCTAAATATTTAAATTTAGAGGAAAGTAAAAAACTTCTAGAAGTAACTTCAAATGAAGATAATAGGAATTATCAAAGAGATTACGCAATTATGACCTTGTTTTTGAATTGTGGTCTTCGTTTGTCTGAATTGGTTGGTATAAATATTCAGGATATTGATTTTAGTGAAGCAAAATTAACCGTAATTGGTAAAGGTAATAAAGAACGAACAATTTATTTGAATAAAGCATGTTTAAATGCTTTGTCTGAATATCTATCAGTTAGGCCTAAAAATGGTGTAAAAGTAGACAAATTACATTCTGAAAAAGCGTTATTTTTAAGTGAAAGAAAAGAAAGAATTAGTAGGCGTACTGTGCAATATATAGTTGACAAAGAATTAAAACGAGCTGGATTAGATAGCTCAAAGTATTCAGTTCATAAGTTAAGACATACTGCTGCTACTTTAATGTATCAATATGGTAATGTGGATATAAGAGCTTTGCAAGAACTTTTAGGTCATGAAAGTATTTCGACAACTGAAATTTATACTCATGTTGATAATTCTCAAGTTAGGAATGCAGTGGAGAGTAATCCGTTGGCTAACCTTTAATATCTTCTTCTACCTCTTCACTGTTTTTATTTCTTATATCATGTACTTTTAAATAATATGGTTGTATATCTAAAAGGCTGTCCATGTAAATTATATTTCCATCTTTATCATTTATTTTTAAATTTGGGAATGTTTTTATCATTTTTCTATTTCCCCAAAATGTATATATGAATTTTGATAGATTTTCATTTCCATATATTTTATCATATTGCTCTTGCACTAATTCTTTATCTGCTACATTTAAATCATTTTTTACAATCATTCTAACTAAGAAGAATTCTATTGCAAAAGCAGTAGCTATACAATCAATCATTAATAAAGTAAATACTGTAACTACAAAAGTTTTTAATGCTTTTTGTGTTTTAAATTTGCTTTTTATCCAATTAATGATTCTATCAACTTTGGGATTAAGTGATGCAATTAAATATATTCCTAAGAATCCCCAAAATACTGAAAAGTATACACATATGCGTCCATTTAAATTAAGTGGCATATTTGAGTAATCCCACCATTTAACACCTAGTACCACTTCTCCAAACCAGCTAATTACATATTCTACTATAGAACCTACTATAAAGCCTCCTACAAATAATACATTGTATTTTTTGGGGAATTTGTGTAGGCATAGAATCATAACAACTGCACCTAGTCCATATATTCCACAAAATGGACCATATAAGAAACTTTGTCTACTCTCCCATACTCCTTTTGTAATCATTCCATAGAGTGTTTCAATGATATATCCTGCTACACTATATATTATGAAATATGCTAGTATTCTCCATATGCTTATTCCGTTTATTGTTAGTCTTTTCTTCGTTTTTTTATTTTCTGCTTTTATATCTTCATTTTCAATATTTTCTATATTGTTTTCTACTTCTTCTGCCATTACTTCCTCCAAAATTTTTTAAATATGTTGTTTAAAGAATTTTATCATATTATGTTTTTTTTAACAATATTTATTCGTTATTTTATAAAAATGTTCTTGCTAAATTATGTAAAATATGATAATATCTTTTTGTTACAATATTTTTAATTTTATCTAAAGTAATTACAGGAGGTAAAAAAATGGGTGAAACAATTTATAATGTTACTTTTGACATGCTCAGTGAGGAGTCACAGAAACGGATAATATCAAATAATCCGTCAGAAGAAATGCTATTAGAGGCAACAACTTCTCAATATGCAGATGTTCGCGAATTGGCAGTTAGAAGTGGCAGGCTTAGCAATGAAACTTTAAATAAAATGCTTGAAAAAGAATCTGATGAAACGGTTTCAGAAATAATTCTTAAATATTTAGTAAAAAGTAATATAACCACAAGAAATATTTCTTCTCCTAATGTCCTTGTTCGACAAAGAACTGCAGAAGATTCCGAAACATCTTCAGAAGATTTGACAAAAATGTTGCAAAACGAAGAGAATTCTGGTGTTATGCATGCAATTATAAAAAATCCAAAATTTAAGAAAACACCAGAAAATATGGATATATTGTTAAATTACGAGGGCGATTGGGAAATTAGACTTTTTGCTGCTGAAAGTGATACCACTACAGCTAAGAGTTTGTTTTCTAGGTTAAAATCTGAATATGAAGGTGATGAAGATGTTATATCTGCTATTTTTGACAATTTGTATAAAAGAGGAATTTCGGATATTCCTTTTTCCAAAGACTTTTCTTCGGTATTTGTAAGAAAGGAATATGCTATAAGAACAAAAAATCCAAAGTATTTATATGAGGCTCTTATGGAAGAGCTAAATAATAGTGATTATATGGATTTTGATGTGATTGAAGAAATATGCAATAATTATAATTTTGATGAATCACCAATCAATTCAAAAATTTATAAAATTTTTGAAGTTTTCTCACATAATTCAATCGATTCTGTATATGATTTTAAAACTCTTGTAGATATGTTAATAGAAAAGGAGGACGTTGACAAAGAGTCTTGATATTAAATTTCTAGAAAAGTAACTTAATTTTTTTGTTTAATAGCCATAACACATTTGTTATGGCTATCACCTATTATATTGATATGAATTTTATATATCATCTTTTTCATTGTTAAACATCTTCATCTTTCTCTTCTCTTCCCTATTTTTAATTCTCTTTTTTACGTTTATTATATGTATAAAGCAGAAAATTAAAATAATAAATAAAATAATTAGAAAATATCTATTTTTTAAAAAATTCATTAAATAACCTAGTTTACTCATTTTAAAAACATACTTTCCTTCGATTTGTTCAAACGAAATTTTTTCATCATCTTCAAATCTATTGTTATCTCCTTTTGTTGTATATAGAGTTTGTCCATTAATATTTTCAATTTCAACAATTCTATGTGTTATAATTTCATTTCCATTGTCAAATGATATAATGTCATTCTCTTTAATTTCGCTTTTACCTACTTTTTTTACAACAATTATATCATTTTTATTTATTGTATCTTCCATGCTTCTAGACACAATCTCGTAAGTTTTAAATCCAAAAAAGTCTGGTGTTTCATTTGGATTTTGTATATATTTTATTATTAGAGTTATATTATATATTAATATTGGAACAATTATCAAAAATATTAATATATTAAAAATTTTAATTAATGTAATTGCTCTTTTTTTCTTTCTTTCAATTTTATCTATTGTATACATATCTTTCCCCTACTTCATAAATTTATATTTATAATACCATATTAAAGAACTTTTCTCAATAAAAATTATAACTGTAATGAAAATGTAATAGTTTTTATTTATATTTTCATTTACAAGAATTATTTTTATAGCTATAATAATAGCAGTAAAAGTTTTGGAGGAAGAAATGAATCAAAATATTGACAATAAAAATGAAATTTTTAAGCATAGATTTAGAGAAGGAAATGATGATGAATTAATTTTGCTAATTTCAGAAAAAGACCAAAAGGCATTCCTTCCATATCACTATTCAGATTTGAAAGAAATTATGGATAAAAATCCTGATAAATATCATAATGTACAACAAGTTATTGAAAATGAATATATTGTAGATTTGAAAAACTTTGAAAATTCATCTTTTGCTAGATTTAGAGAGGCATTTAGACTTATGAGAGCTAAAGAAAATAAGTCTATTTTTGAAGCATTTGATTTGGCTTTAGAACTAATGTTTAAATATGAGCTTAATCCAATTATAATTACAGCTTGTAGAAATTTAGATGAGCTTGATTTATATTTGGATTGTTTGAGAAAAAATGAATTAGAAGATTTTAATTGTTTTCAGATTCATTTTGAAATTATGCCTGAAAAAATTTAATTTAAATGTGAAAAATTAGTAAAATATTATTATTGTAATATTAATGTTTCTTTTGCTCATACTAAATAGTGATTAAAAATTTATTATAAGTATGAGGAAATTATGAACCAAATTTTAGTTACAAAAAATGAAATCCATAAAAAGAAATATTTTCTAATTTTTCAATTAGTTATATCAATAATAGTTATTATAGCTATTATTTATTTTATTTCACTTCATTTTTATAATATTTCAAAACAAGAAAAAATATCTAATCAAATAATGAATAATTACAATTTATCAAAGTTATATACTAGCATTTCTAGTGATTCTATTGAAAATAATGATGATGATAATCCTAACGGAATATTTTGTACAATTGAAATTCCTAAAATTGGTCTATCCTATCCCGTTTTTAATACATTAAATGAAGAATTATTAAAGATTTCTCCTTGTAAATTTTACGGGAATAATCTTGAAAATAATGATAATATTTGTATTGCCGGCCATAATTATGATAATGGGAAGTTTTTTAGTAATATTTCTTTATTAAAACTAAATGATGAAATTTATATCTATTATAATAATGAAAAATTTACTTATATTGTTACTTCAAATTACGAAGTTGAAGCAAATGACCTTTCTCCAATTTTTAATTATGATAAAAATCAAAAATTATTAACATTAGTTACTTGTAATAATTTTAATAACAACAGGATAATAATTGCAGCAACTAGACAATAGAAAAAATGAAAAAATGCTATTAGATATATTTAATCACATCAAAATGAGAGAACACTATTTTTAGAGTTCTCTCACTTGATTTACTTTATATATAATTACTTTAACTAGATATTTCTATAATCTTTAATTTTCTTATATGCATATACTGCTGAAATCGCAAATACTATTAATAATACTGCTACTGGAATTGAATCTGTAACACCAGTTTTTGGTAAACTGTTTGTATTGTTATAGATACTTGAATTGTTAGTATTATTTGTTCTATTTGTATTATTAGAAGTATTATTTCTATTAGTATTATTGGTACTATTTGTATTTGAATTTGTTGAATTAGAGTTTGAATTTGATGTCCCATTAGATGTTCCGTTTGTTGTATTATTATCTACTGATGGTGTCAAATCAGTAAATCCATTATCTGTTTCAGCTGCCATAACATTTGTACTAAAAAGCATAACCATTAAACTCACTACTAAAATTGAAATTACTTTAATTAAATTTGATTTTCTCATTTTCATTCTCCTCACTTTTCCATGTTTTTTATTAGTATTCGTATAACCGCTATTAATTATACCACTTTTTTTAATATAATTCAAGCAATTGCTACAAAAAAACATAAATACTAACTTCTTTTGTTCTTACAATTAATATTTTAAACTTAAATTTTATATAAGTCAATATATTTTTCTGATTTTTATTTTACATTTACATTACAGAATTATTACACAAATTATACATTAAATTTGAATAAAACAATGTCACCATCTTGCATAACATATTCTTTACCTTCTGAACGTACTAATCCCTTCTCTTTAGCTGCTAACATTGAGCCTTCTCTCATCAAATCATCATACGAAACAACTTCTGCTTTAATAAAACCTCTTTGTATATCTGAATGGATTTTTCCTGCTGCTTCTGGTGCTTTTGTTCCTTTTTTTATTGTCCATGCTCTTACTTCTGGCTCACCTGCTGTTAAGAATGACATTAGTCCCAATAAGTCATAACTTTTTTTGATTACTTTATCTAATCCAGATTCAGATAATCCTAATGCTTCTAACATTTCTTTTTTATCATCATCATCTAAACTTGATAACTCTTCTTCGATTTTTACACATAAAGGTATTACTTCTGCATTTTCTTTTTTAGCATATTCTTTTACTTTTAATACTAATGGATCATTTTCAGCATCTTGTAATTGTTCTTCTGATACATTTGCAATATATAATATTGGTTTTGTTGTTAATAAAAACATGTCTTTTACAAGTACTTGTTCATCTTCGTTGAAATCTAATGTTCTTGCTGATAATCCATTTTCCAATGTTTGCTTGATTTTTTCTAATAAATCTATTTCAAATTGATATTTTTTATCTGCTTTTAGGTTCTTTTTTGCTTTATCTAATCTTTTATTAACAGTTTCAATATCTGCAAATATCAATTCTAGATTAATTGTTTCAATATCTCTTATAGGGTCAACACTACCATCAACATGTACAACATTTGAATCTTCAAAACATCTAACTACTTCACAAATTGCATCTGTTTCTCTTATATGTGATAAAAATTTATTTCCCAATCCTTCTCCGTGACTTGCACCTTTAACAAGCCCTGCAATGTCAACAAATTCAATAACTGCATGTGTAACTTTTTGTGGATTGTACATTTTTGCTAAATTGTCTAATCTTTCATCTGGTACTGGAACAACTCCTACATTTGGTTCAATTGTACAGAATGGATAATTTGCACATTCTGCTCCTGCTTTTGTTATACTGTTAAATAATGTACTTTTTCCTACATTTGGTAATCCTACTATTCCTAGTTTCATCATTTTCTCCTCATTTAATTTATGGTTTTGTAAAAAGTTTTTCTGTTAAAACTTCTACAACCCTTGTTTTTTCTATATAAATTATTAAAACTTGATATCC
>CALXFF010000020.1 GCA_944387525.1 uncultured Clostridia bacterium
TGTATTTAGTTATATACATATTTTACCAATTGAGTCGTTTTAATAAAATTATTTTGGCAAAAAACCGAAACTTAAATCAGATGTGAATTTATGTAAATCGCATTAATACTTGATTTTTTAACCATATTAAAATACAAAATCAAACTAATAAAATCACAATGTGTCCCAAAAAGTATAATATGCTTCAATCAGAAAAGTTCTAGTTAATACTTGCAAAATGTCGCAACAGAAACGTGCCCAATGCGACATTAAATGGACATTTTGAAATTCAACTCTCCTATTTGCTCTGTTGGTAAATAACCTGGTTTTGCTGCTATTACATCTGGTATTCTATTTACTACACTTGCACATGTTAATTCTACTGTTGATGGTCTATTAATTACAAGTGTTGTAGTTGGCTCTCCTTCTATTGTCCATTCATTTTTGTCAAAATCATCTTTTGAATATACTTTTCCTATACATTGCGTTTCTAAAGTTATTCCTTCTTCAGTTTCTGTTGTTACTACTGCACTCATACCTGTTGCATCTCCAGCTTTTACTGTCATTCCTAATGTTTCAGAATATATATCTTCACTATATGTTTGAGGTACTGTTTTTTGTGTTTGTGATTTTACTGTTAGTCCTAATTTTTCGCATAACCACCCATTTACATTCCACATATATGATGGTAAATATTCTCCTTTATTAATTATTTCTTGCCTTTCTTCATCTGATATTCTATCAACTGATGCTACTTGTTTATCAAATTTTTCTAATGTTAAACCTGCTCCATGTGCTTTTGCTAATGCTATTCCATAATCTTCTACATTATAGCTTGAACTTCCTTTTATTTTCTTAATAGTTTGTGTTGATCCTGCTATACTTGATACTAATTGTCCCCAATAAATGTCTTGGTATCCACTTCCTGTTATTGTACATCCTGTTTGCTTTGCCATTTCATCAATTTTCTTTGTTGCAACAGGATTTGAATTTGCTGGATAAAAAGCCTCTTCACATGTTGTGATTGCATTTATTCCTAATTTTGCACATAACATTAAAGCATCTTCAACATCACTAAACAAACTCATAGTTGTAACTATTGCAATATCTGGTTTTGTTTCTTGCATCATTTTTTCCGCTTCTTCTAAAGCCACTACTTTAACTCCTTTATTTTCTGTTCCCATTATTTCACCAATGTCTTTTCCTATTACATCTGGATTAACATCTATTGCACCAACTATTTTTCCACCTTTCTCATAAACATATCTCATTGTGTACACACTCATTTTTCCAGCCCCATATTGGACTACTTTCACTTTCTCACTCATTTAAATTCCTCCATTCTGGCAATATACTGCCAATTATTTTTATATATGCTGTATAAATTATGTACAAAATTTTACATTATTATACTAAAATAAAAAATAAAGCATTACCAATATAGCATATACTACTTAGTAACACTTTATTTTATAATATTTAAGCTAAAAATTCTTTTAACACATTTGCACATCTTTTTGATGCTAATTTTACATTATTACTATAAGATATTGCATTATCTCCTTTTAGTGTATTTGATATACTCTTTATTGCAATAAATGGCTTTTCAGATAAATAACAAACTTGGGCTATTGCAGCACTTTCCATATCTTCAACATCAGCATTAAATTTTGCTCTTATCTTATCTTTCATCCATGATTCAGTGCAGAAAATATCTCCAGTAGCCACTATTCCTAATTTTATCTTATAATTCTTTTCTGGAGTTTCTTCCAAAACGCTACTAAATTCTTCAACTAAATCTGGATTTGATTCTATAAAAGCTCCTACTCCAGTAATATATCCTTTACTATGTCCAAATGCAGTAATGTCAAAGTCATGTTGTATTACTTTTCTTGCAATAACTACATCTCCTATATCTAATAGTGAATTTAATGAACCTGCTCCTCCTAGATTAATTATATAATCTACTTTAAAATGGTCAAGCATTGCTTGGGTTGCTCTTGCTGCATTTACTTTTCCTATTCCGCTTTTGATTAGTACACATTTTTTCTCTTCTATTGTACCTTGTAAAAATCTTAAGTTATACACTTGTTTTACTTCCACATCATCCATGATGTTTAATATTTCTTCACGTTCTTCATCTAGTGCAACAATAATACCAATTTTTTTCATTTTCTTCACCATCCTTTTTTCTCTTTATTTCGTCTATATTATATAATAAAATACATTTTTTATCAATGCTCCTTAAAATAATTTTCGCTTTTTCTCTTACTTTCTATAAATTATATGTTATAATAGTTCTTAACAAATTGGAAGGATTTGATTAAAACGGGAAATATAAATGAATATTATAAAAATACAGAAAATAATTTGCCACATCCTCTAGTAAAAAAATTTATAGAAATTAATATTAAACCGCTAAAAGCTATTGATTTAGGTTGCGGAGCAGGCAGCAATACAACATATTTAATAAAAAATGGTTGGGAAGTTTTAGCAATAGATAAAGAAGATACAGAACAAATTATATCTAGTAAACTAGATGATGCAGAAATAAAAAGATTTAGGTTTGAGTTACAAACTTTTGAAAATATTAAACTAGAAAAAACTAATCTGTTAGTTGCAAATTTTAGTATTCCCTTTTGTAATAAAAACTATTTTTATAAATTTTGGAATAAAATAACTGACAGTATTTTAAAAGAGTGGATACTTTGTAGGTAATTTTTTTGGTTTAAACGATTCATGATCAAAGATAAAAGAACAAATGGTATTTTTATCAAAAGACCAAGTTCTAAATTTATTTAAGGATTCATTTGATATAATAGTATTCAATGAAATCGAAAAAGATGGCAAAACAGGATTTGGTAAAATAAAACACTGGCATATATATAATGTTATAGCACAAAAAAAATTATAATGTTTCTTAATTAAAAAATGAAAAAGGAGTAAAATAAAAAATGAAAACTTTAATAAAAAATTGCAATTTAATATCAATGGATAATTCAAGACCAAAATTAGAAAAAAATATTAACATCTTAATCGAAGAAAACAAAATAAAGAAAATTGAAAAAAACATTAATGAAAAAAATATAGAAAAAATAATAGATGCAACAAATCAATATGTATTACCTGGATTTATAAATACACACGCACATATTGGTATGAGCATTTTTAGAGAAACAGTAGATGGTTTAAAGCTTCAAGATTGGCTTTCAAAAAAAATCTGGCCAATAGAAGATAATTTGTCTGAACAAGATATCTATTATTCATCTCTTTATTCTTGCATAGAAATGATTAAAACTGGGACTACTACTGTAAATGACCATTATTTCTTCCCTGAAAGTGTAATATCTGCAATTTCAAAATCAGGTATGCGTGGAGAAGTTACACGAGTATTGATGGATATAAATAATGATTTAGATAGCAGAGTTGATGAACTTATCAATACAATAGAAAAGCACAAAAATGCAAATGATAATATTACAATAAATGTTGGAGTTCATGGATTATATACGGCAAGTAAGGATTGTTTAATAAAAGCAACCCAAATAGCAAAAAAATATAATTTGAATCTTCATATTCATTTTTGCGAAAACACTGGTGAAGTAGAAGAAATCAAACAGAGATATAATGTAAATACACCAAGTGAAGTTATAGAAAAATATTTGTCAGATTTAAATGTAATCCTTGCACATTGTGTAAAATTAAGTGACAGCGATTTTGATATTCTAAAAAATCTAAAAAATATTAATGTGTCTCATTGCCCTATCAGTAATCTAAAATTAGGATGCGGAATCGCTAACTTACCTAAAATGTTAGAAAATAATATAAATATTTCTTTAGGAACTGATGGTCAAGGTAGTGGTTGTAATTTAGATATGTTTGACACAATGAAATTTACTGGTTTACTACAAAAAGGATTCAATGAAGACCCTACTCTTATTCCAGCATATGAAGTTTTGAAAATGGCTACAATTAATGGTGCAAAGGCTCTGAATAAAGAAAATTTAATTGGAAGTATAACAAAAGGAAAACTTGCTGATTTAATCATTCTCGAAACTAATGAGGTTACAATGCAACCTATTAATGATATTTTTGCAGATATCGTTTATAATGCTAAAGGTCATAATGTAGTTACTACTATTGTTAATGGAAATATATTAATGGAAGATAGAAAATTGAACAATTTGGATGAGAATGAAATTTTAGAAAAAATATCACATTGACACATTTATTTTTTTATTGTAATATAATAAAGTAAATTGAAAGAAATGCAATAGAGATATTTCAAAATGAAAGGAGGATAATGGTTAATAAATAAAGCGCCAGGACATTAAAATAAACATATTTTAATGTTGACGAGGTCTAGAGTTATCGAATTTTTCGGCGGATGCTCTAGTGGTTTTCCTAAAATCAATAGTATTCACACAAAAAATAGCAGTAATGCTTTAACAAAAATGAATACACTTAGGTTTTATTTGCATACTTTCAATTCCAAATATATTTTTTAGGAGGTCACAATTATGTGTGGAATTGTAGGTTATATTGGGACTAAGAAAGCCAGTCCTATATTAATTAATGGGCTTTTAAGATTGGAATATAGAGGTTATGACTCAGCAGGTATTGCAACAATTGAAAAAGATGGAATATCTTTAATGAAAGATAAAGGTAGAGTAAAAAATTTATATAATCTAGAAGGAATTGATGATTTAGAGGGGACTATTGGAATAGCTCACACTAGATGGGCAACACATGGTAAGCCATCTAAAGAAAACTCTCATCCTCATATAGATAATAGTAAAACATTTAGTGTTGTACATAATGGAATTATTGAGAATTATCATGAATTAAGAGAATTTTTAGCTGATAATGGTTATACTTTTTATTCTCAAACAGATACAGAGGTTATACCTAATTTAATACACTATTATTATTCAAAAGATGAAAAAAATGATGAATTAAAATTTTTAAGAGCTGTTAGAAATGCATGTAAAGATTTAAAAGGAAGTTTTGCAATTGAAGTGGTTTGCAAAGATTATCCTGATAACATGATAGTTGTTAGAAAAGATAGTCCTTTAGTTATTGGAAAAGGTGATGGTGAAAATTACATTTCATCTGATATTCCAGCTATACTTTCTTTTACAAGAGATTTCTATTTATTAAATGATTTAGAATTTGTAATATTATCAAGAAATGATGCTAAATTCTATGATATAGATTTAAAACCAATTGACAAAAAAACAAAAACAATAGAATGGAATGCATCAAGTGCAGAAAAGGATGGTTTTGATGATTATATGCTTAAAGAAATTTATGAACAACCAACTGCTATTCGTGAAACTATTGGTTCTAAATTAACTGAAAATAGCAAATGTGAATTTGAAGATTTAACTTTCACAAAAGAATATTTACAAAGTATAAATAAAATATATATAGTTGCATGTGGTACTGCAATGCATGCAGGTTTAGCTGGTAAAAATGCGATAGAAAAATTGTGCAAAATACCAACTGAAGTTGATATTGCATCTGAATTCCGTTATCGTGACCCCATTATTGATGAAAAAACTTTATGTATTTTCATTTCTCAATCAGGAGAAACAGCAGATACAATAGCAGCTTTAAAACTTTCAAGAGAAAAAGGTGCAAAAACTCTTGCAATTAGTAATGTTATTGGAAGTTCTATTACTAGAGAAGCAGATTATTCTATATATACACATGCAGGTCCTGAAATTGCAGTTGCGTCTACAAAAGCATATACATCTCAAGTTGTATTACTTATATTACTTTCAATTTATTTTGCAGAATTATTGGAAATTAAAAATGAAGATATTGCAAACTTGAAAAAAGAAGTTTTAGAATTACCTAAGAAAATAGAAGAAACTTTGAAAACATCTGAAGTTGTAAAAGAATTTTCTAAAAAAGTTTATCAAGAAAAAGATATGTTCTTCTTAGGTCGTGGAATTGATGAGACTGTTGCAAAAGAAGGATCATTAAAATTAAAAGAAATTTCTTATATTCATGCAGAAAGTTATGCAGCTGGAGAATTAAAACATGGACCAATTGCTTTAATAGAAAATGATGTTACTGTTATTGGTATTATGACAGACCCTAAATTAGTCGAAAAAACAATTAGTAATATTCAAGAGGTTGTAACTCGTGGTGCTAAGACTTTAATTGTTACTAACCAAGATATAGATGATAAGAGATTTGATATGGTTATTCATATTCCACATACAAATACTTTTGTCTCTCCTATCCTTTCTATTATTCCTTTGCAATTATTCTCTTATTATATTTCAAAGGAAAAAGGATTAGATGTTGATAAACCTAGAAATCTTGCAAAATCTGTTACAGTTGAGTAGATTTGCTAAAATACAAAATTTTGACCTGCCATATGTAGCAGGTCTTTTTGCATTAAATTATTCCATTTAGTTATTCATCCTATCAAGAGTTTAACTACAATCAAACACACTGCACCTGGCAACCCTAACAAACCTACCACAATACTTGTAAAAATATTCAAACCTATATGAAAGCCAAAATTAGCTCCAACCAAATTAATTATAAAAATAGCTAATCCACCTAATACAGAATTAAAAACTAACTTCAAAATCTTTTTTAATGGTACAATAAAAATTCTTCCAAAAATAAATAAAAAGCAAATACAAGCTAAATATGTAATAAGATTTCCATCCATATTGCCTTCCCCCATCTTCTATTTGAAATTCTTATTACATTTCTATTCGCTTTTTTGACAAATATTACTTTATTTTAACTACCCAGCTTCTTCTCCTTCATCTAACAATGAAAATTTAATATCATTTATCATATCAACTTCAATTCCCTTAGACTTTGCTACTTTTATCAAGTAACTTAATTTTGCTTGATTTGCTTTAATTTGATAAGTATAATAATCTACTAAATCTTCTTTTGCATATTCAAAATTGATATTTGCAGCTTTTAACTCTTCCCTAGTTTTTATAATTGTTCTTATTAATTCTATCTCTTTTTCAATTTCACTCTTTTCAACAATCTTTCCTTCTCTTATATAAATTTCATTTTGCATAAAATCACCATTTCTTCCCTATTTTACATTTTATTATATTCATTTCTTTAATAAATATGTAATTAAACTAATTTTTTTATTATATTTATATTAAGAAAGTTAAAAATAAAATTATAAATTAAATGACGAATGTGAATGAAATCATAATAGAAATTCTTAAGGTATCAAATAGGAGAATCTCAAACTTGCTTTGAGAGGTGCCTATTTGATAGCTTTAGAATTTATTTATGATGTAATGTTAGCCGAGGAATTTAATTAATAATTTTATTTTTAACTTTCTATTGATTATAAAATACCAAAATGAATTACAATTTCATTTATTTTTCCAAAAACTCTTGTTTTTTTCGCCATTTTATAGGATAATATATATGTATGAATATATTTTTAGAAAGGGAATAATCAATGAAATATATAGACAAGTTTTTAAAGAAATTAAATACAGATAGAAACACATTTGCAACATATATATTTACACTCATAACCGTATACTTAGCAGTAGACAGAATAGTAGAAATGTTATTAATGATATTTACAGGTGTTTCATACTCATATTGGGGACCAGTAGCATATACATTTGCATTAGCATGTCCAATGCTTGCATTTGCATTTTCCCCATCATCTAAATTTTCAAAAACGAAACCACAACAAGTAACATTATTTTACTTATACGCAATAGCCTTATACATCATCGCAATTTCAATGTTCACACAGTGGCTAAATATGGGAGCATGGCTATTGTTACTATCAGTACCAAATTATACAGAAATAATTACTGAATTTTCTGATTTAGTAACACCTGCGTTTGTAAGTATCTCACTATATTTACCACTAGCAACAATATTCCCAATGTTCAAAAAGCTATACATGGGAATTAATGACACACAAGACAATGTACGTTCAATTTGGGACTATGCTGGAATAAGTTTAGCAGATAAAAAAGAAGGACATGGACCATATACTTGCGAAGTATATATATGTACTGATAATGAAACAGGTAAAAAAATTGTTATGCCTGAAAGTTCAAGATTCCAATCTTTATTTGTATGTGGTGGTTCTGGTTCGGGAAAAACATCTTTGGTTTATGAACCTTTAATAGCCAAAGATATTGAAAGAAAATTTTTCTTTAGAGAAGCATCAAAAGAAATGGGATTTACTGCCCTAAAAACAAAAATTGCTTATTTAAACAAACCATATGACAATGATTACTTAAATAACCATTTTAACTTAAGTATGATAACTCCTGTTCAAGGAAAAGAATCTATATACAAATCTTATGTTAAAAAAATGATATTAGCTACTTCAGGAGATGAAATAATATACAGAGATTTAGGATTAACAGTAATGGCTCCTGATTATGAAATTATAGAACACATGACTGATGTTTGTAAAAACTTTCATATAGAATATGATATGGTAGACCCAAGTAATAGTACATCTATTGGATTAAATCCTTTTGTATATGATGACCCAAATAAAATTGCAATTACAATATCTTCTGTTTTGAAAGCTATGTATAATACTAGTCATGAAGATGTTGAAGAAGCTTATCGTGAAGATGTTTCTATTCAAGCAATTGAAAATGTTTCTATTTTATTAAAAGAAATGTATCCAAGAATGAATGAGGGAAATCTTCCAAATATGGCTGATTTACTAAAATTACTAACTAATTTTGATTTAATAGAAAAAATGTGTGAAATAATGGCTCATGATGATGAATTAAGAGAAAAATATGAAGTACAACTTGCATATTTCAAAAAGAATTATTATCATGATGCACCTGGAAGAAACAGTACTGAAAAATACATTTATACAGTTGTTAGTCAATTAGATAATTTATTAAGAATACCTGGAGTAAAAAGTATTTTATGTAATAGACATCAAAATATAGACTTTGATAAACAATTAAAAAATGGAGATGTAACATTTATTTGTACTAGACGTGGTGATTTAGGTGCTGCAGCTCACAAGGCTTTTGGTCTATTCTACCTAGTATCTTTACAAGATGCAGTACTTAGAAGACCAGGAAATGAAAACAACAGAATCCCACATTTCTTATACATTGATGAATTTGCTGATTTCATTTGCAAAGCTACTGAAGCAATGTTCACTATGTATAGAAAATATCGTGTTGCAACTACTATATCAACACAAAGTTTAGCACAACTAGAAGGACCTACATCAAGAGAAAATTATCGTTCAACAATTTTAGCTAACTGCGCAAGTAAAATATTTACTGGAAATGCTGATTATGATGAAGTTGAATGGTGGGGTAAAGAATTTGGAACAAAAAGAGAATGGTCATATTCTAATAGTATGGATATGGAAAAAATGGAATACGACAAAAAATATAGTGGTGTAAAATGGACATTTGTTCCTTACTTTAAACCAGGAAAACTTCAAACTTTACCACAAAAACGTTGTGCATATAAAATTAGAGGTTCTAATGGAAAACCAATGGTTGGACCTGGTGATTTCCAATACCTAGAGTCTAAATATAAAGAACCTCAAAAAATTAAAACTTATGACTTTGGTAGATATTCAGATAGTGTCACAACTGCAAGTGAAGATAATAATGATAGAACTAAAAAGAAATTTAATTTAAAGGATTTGGATTTTATTGATGAAAGAGATGAATTTAATCCTATTCAAACAGATACAACTGATTCTAAATATTTATTTGATAATGAAGATGCAATTGTTGTTAATTTGAAAAAAGGAAATCCAAATAGTGATAAGTAAAAAATTATATATAAAAAATACTATAACAATAAAGTTATAGTATTTTTTAGTTTTCTTAAATTAATTTTTAAAACTGAATTCCAATCAATTCTATTAATATACCAGACACAACACCTATCACATAAAGCAAAGCTGTTATTTTTAAATTCTGTTTTATTCCTTTATTAGTTTTAAATAATACTGCAAGTCCAACACCTGCCCCAACTAATAAACCTGAAATCATTGTAGCAGCTGATATAACATTCTCTAAATACATTTGTGTTAAAAGAACAGATGAAGCACAATTTGGAATTAATCCTATTATTCCAGCTATAACTGGTCCAAATACTGGCTGGTTTCTTAAAAATCCTGCTATCGTTTCTTCCCCAATCAAATAGATTATTATATTCAATATAAATGTAAATAATAAGATAAATATAAATATATTAATTGTATGTTTTAATGCTGATTTAACAATACCTTTTTCACAATGACAATGTTCTTTTTCACATAAATCTATGATTTTCTCTTCTTCTTGTTTTCCTTTATTAACTAAACGGATTACAAAATCTATTATAAATCCTGCAACTACACCAATTAATAGTTTTACGCCTAAAATCTTTAATATTGTTGTAACTGGTACTGCTTCTGATATAAAGATTGGTAACATCTCATCAGATGTTGATAAATATACTGCAATTAATGTACCTAATGTAATTACTCTTGCTGCATAAAGGTTTGTTGCTGATACTGAAAATCCACATTGTGGAACTATTCCTAATACTCCTCCTATTAATGGTCCAAATTTTCCAGATTTTTTTATCGCTTCTTTTGTTTTGTCCTTTGTTTTATGCTCTATGTATTCCATTATTAGATATGTTATGAATAAAAATGGAATTAATTTTATGCTATCTATTAATGTATCTTCTATAATTTCTAACATTTCTTATACCCTTTCTTTTCCAAATTACTTATAAATAATAGCATAAATTTCATTTTTTTTCAATAACTAATTTTTTTATCAATTATAATATTACATTTTTTAACATTGACTTATGTATTCTAAGTGTAATATAATATTTTTTGTATAAATAATATATAAGGAGGCTACTAACATGACAAAAGCTAAAAAGCAAGAAGAAAATCGGTTCTTTATCTTAACAGTAAAAACCGAAAAAGCAGACGAATTAAAAAAAGAATTAATGTCCTATGGGCATAACTTTGAAAAATTAAAAACCAGTCAAAATTTTATCACTGGCTATACATTTTTTAAAGTTAATTTTAAAAATTCTTCTGAAAGAAATGCTTTATGTGATTTCTGTGACTATTTAAATGGTTTCAGAGATTCACCAGCTTAAATAGTAGTAACCAAAATCCCCAGAGTCTTATCCAACTGGGGATTTTTTATTTTATCTTCTTCTCCTATAACAACCTGAAATACAACCTGTTTCGCCATTATTATTTCCATTAGGAATTACATTTATTCTAGCAGATACTCCATTTGCAAAATTTATAGTATTGTTTGAATCATCTGAACAACAATTACAATCACATGAATTATTACAGTTATTATTGCAATTGTTATTACAATTATTACAACAATTATTATTTCTATTATTATTGCTACTTATAGTTAATAAATCATTTGTATTACCATTACATCCATTACTACTAATAGTTAATAAATCTCCATTTCTATTATTTTGGCAACTACTACTGATTGTTAATAAGTTATTTCTTGTATTATTACAATTGCAGTTACAATTATCTCTATCTCTACAACAACTGTTTTCTCTATACGTATTCAAAATTCTACATATAATATGTGTTAATACTGCTGTAATAAAACTAATTATTGCATAAATTATAGCCGCAACTAAAAAGTTCAAATTTCCTACGATAAATGTAACCACTAAAAATATAGCAAATATGATTGCTGCAACCAAAATGGGACATTTCAATATTTTTTGAAGTGCTATTGAAATTATAATCGTTGCAATAGGGAGAGCAAAAAATATTAATAAAATATTCATAAGCAAAATCACCTCATATATTTTACTATATTTTATGCCACTCCCTATCTTTTTGTTAATCATATTCTACTTTAACAAGATACAACCCTTGTGGTGGTAAAGTTTTTCCTGCATTTTCTCTTTTTTTAGATTCTATTATATCTTTTATTTGTTCTGGCTCTATATTTCCAAAACCTACTTCTACTAATGTTCCTGCAATAATTCTTACCATATTATATAAAAAGCCATTCCCTGTTAATTCAATCCATATTCTTTCATCTGTTTTTTGAAAAACTTCTGCTTTAAAAATTGTTCTAACACTACTTTTACTACTTGTACCACTTGCTTTAAAAGCCTTGAAATCATGTTCTCCCTCAAAATATTTAACAGCCTCTTTCATTTTTTCTACGTTTAATTTGGTTGGTATATGTGTTTCTAAATTTCTATATATTGCACTTCCATATTTCGAATTATCTATAACATATCTATAAGTTTTCCTTTTACAATTCAAACGACTATGGAATCTTTCATCTACTTCTTCTGCAGATTTTATACGTATTGACTTTTTTAAATTACTATTTAAAGCTATCGCAAACTTTTCAATTGGAATATTAGAATTTGTTTTAAAATTTGCAACTTGCCCAAAAGCGTGTACTCCGGCATCTGTTCTTCCTGATGCCATTAAATCTACTTGCTCTCCTGTTATTCTTTCTATTGCTTTTTCTATTTCCCCTTGAATATTTAACTTAGTTGGTTGTTTTTGCCATCCATTAAAATCTTTTCCATCATATTCTATAACTAATTTTATATTTTTCATTTTTCTCATCCTTCTTATAATATTAATAAGCAAGGATTAAACAAAATATATCCTTGCCATTTATTTTATTCTTTATTTTCTTCTGATTTTTTATTATTCCTAATTTTTTCTCTAATTTTCTTCAATTGACTAGCTCTTTCTTTTTTCTCTGTTGCAAATCTTTTAGTAACAATATTGCTAATTAAAATCTTCTTCAAAACATCTTCTCTAACATCAGCAATTAAAGTACCATCTTTTGCAACTGAAACCTTACCAGTCTCTTCTGATACAACTACAACAATACTATCAGATTCTTTTGATATACCAATTGCTGCTCTATGTCTTGTTCCTAATTCTTTTGCTATATCATTGTCATCTGCTAATGGCAATACACAAGCTGCTGCCGCAATTTTATTATTAGAAATAACTACTGCACCATCATGTAGAGGTGTTTTTGGTTCAAAAATATTTACTAATAATTGTGGTGAAACTTCCGCATCCATTGGTATTCCTGTTGAAATTATATCTTGTATTTTAATATCTCTTTCAATTACAATTAATGCTCCTGTCTTTGCTTTTGAAAGTTCCATTGCTGCAATTACTATTTTATATATATCCTCTTTTGTTCTAGTTGCTAAATCTTTATCAATACCAAAAAATTTAGTAAATTTATTAGTTCCTAATTGCTCTAATGCTCTTCTTAGTTCTGGCTGGAATATTACAATAATTGCAATTACTCCTAAATTCATAATTCCTGTTAATATCCAATTTAATATCTTCAAATTTAATAAGCCACTTACCCAAGTTGCAACAACAAATAGTACTATTCCTTTTATTAATTGCCATGCTCTAGAGCCTCTTACCATTTTTAAGAAACAATATAACAAAAAAATCACAATTGCTATGTCTACTATTAAAGTGACTAATTCAAATGGATTTTCTTGTAATGACTTTATATATGCTAAGATATTTTCTGTATAAAAATTTTCCCAATTCATTCCTAAATTAATTATCATTTATTTCTCCTATTTCTTATTCTAATTTTATCTTTTCTTTCTACACATATTTTAATTTTATTACTATAATCAGGTTGGAAAAGAATTAAATTTTATCCCATTAAAGCATAGATAAGAGTAATGCCAGTTCCACCTACCATCAATACTGCTAAAAATGCAGCCATCACTTTAACAAAAATTTGTCCTTTATCATAATGTCTTTGTTCTTTATTTTTTACCTTTTTATTTTTAACATCATTTTTCTTCATTTTACTATCATTCCTTTCTTTCTTATTATAGCACACAAAACAACTTTTTCAAATGTTTTTTATTGGAAATTCACAACATTCTTTGCTATCTTTTTTATATAATCATAACTTAATTACCCAACACCTCTATAATAGTCGGCAATATACTTGCTTTTTGTTCTTTTATTTTTATAACTTCATTAATTTTATTTATAACATATTCTGTTTTCTCAATATCATTTCCATGCACATATCCTAAAATTTCATTTTCTGTAACACTTTCAGAAACTTTTTTATTTAAGATAATTCCAACACTTGAATCTATTTTATCTTCTTTTTTTATTCTTCCAGCACCTAAATAGCAAGCCAATTTTCCAATTTCTTTAGCATCTATTTCACATATATATCCACTTGTTTTTGCAATAATTGGCTTAATATATTTTGCCTTTGGAAATTTATCTGTATTTTCAATGTATGAAATATCTCCTCCTTGATTTTTAACAAGTTCTAAAAATTTGTTATATGCCTTTTGATTTAAGATATTCTCTAATAATTTTTCTTTATTTTCTTCTATATTATCTCCCTCACTTGCTAATTTCATCATAAATGCACCAAGTTCTAAAACAACTTGCTTTAAATCTTCTGGCATATCACCTTTTAAAAATTTAATTGCTTCTATTACCTCTAGACTATTTCCTACAGCATAACCTAATGGCTCTTCCATATTAGTCAAAACACAAACAGTTTCTCTATTTGCAAGTTTTCCAATTTCTATCATTTCTTTTGCAAGTTTTTCAGCACTCTCTATATCTTTCATAAAAGCACCTTTTCCGACAAGTAACATCTAAAACTATTTTTTGTGCTCCACTTGCAATTTTTTTACTCATAATACTAGAAGCTATTAATGGGATACTTTCAACACAAGAAATACTGTCACGCAAAGCATAAATTTTTTTATCAGCTGGTGCTAAATTTAAAGTTTGTGATATCATACTTATCCCTATATTTTCCACGTTTTGTACAAATGTGTTCATATCTATATCTGTTTTATATCCAGGAATTGACTCTAATTTATCAACTGTTCCTCCCGTAAATCCTAATCCTCTTCCAGACATTTTTGCAACAGCAACTCCTAAAGATGCAACTAATGGCAATAAAATTAGTGAAACCTTGTCACCTACTCCACCTGTTGAATGTTTATCTACTATTATCTTGCTCAATTTTGATAAATCTAGTATTTCCCCTGAATGTGCCATCGCTAATGTTAAATCAGTTGTTTCTTGCTTTGTCATTCCATTTAAATATATCGCCATAATTAATGCAGCTATTTGATAGTCTGCAATATTTCCTTTTGTATATTCTGTTATAAAATATTTTATCTCTTCTTTTGATAATTCCTTCTTATCTCTCTTCTTTTCAATAATCTCTAAAATGTTCATTTTCTAAATTTCCTTCCTTTACCTATTGTTACTTAGTTGGAAAAGAATTAAACAAACTTCTTTGTAAATGACCTCCTATGTATAGGACACAAACCATATTCCTTGATTGCAGCAATATGTTTTGCAGTCCCATATCCTTTGTGATTAATAAATCCATATTGAGGATATATTTCATCCCATTCTATCATTATCCTATCCCTTGTAACTTTCGCAATTATTGATGCAGCAGCTATATTATAGCATTTTGCATCACCCTTTATTATTGGCTCATATGGTATTCCTCTTGTATTTATATGTTCTAATGCATCTACTAAAATCAAATCTGGTTTTACATCTAAACCATCTACAACTTCTGTTACACCTTGTTTTGTTGCATTTAAGATATTTATTTCATCTATTACATCCTGTCCTACTATTGCAACTGAATAACTTATTGCCTCTTCTAAAATAATGTCATATAGCTTTTCCCTTTTCTTTTCTGATACTTTTTTTGAATCATTTACTCCTTCTATCATTGAATCTTGTGGCATTATAACTCCAGCAATAACAACAGGACCTGCTAGAGGTCCTCTTCCTGCTTCATCTATTCCACATATATTTTTAAATCCTTTTTGATATAATTCTTTTTCTATTTCTTTTAATTTTGTTAATCTTTCTAGTTCTTTTTCTTTCATTTTTATTCATTCCCTCTTTTTAATCTAATGCACCTATTTCATCTAATTCAGTTAATGAATAATGTCCTTGATATCCAAGTGTATTATATATTTCAACAGTTGCTTCTTTTTCATTAAATTCTATTATATAGTACTCTCCACTTGCAAGTTCTGAATAAACATTATCTAATGCCCATAAAGTTGCCGTTTCCTGAGTAAATACATAAACATTATCTCCTGTTGGTATTCCTGATGAAACTGTTACTCCTGAATCAGATAATTTTTGTAGCTTATTTTCTGTCACATACAAATTAGTTCTAATTGTTTCTAATTCTGATTCTTTTTGAAAGTCCGGACCTAACTGAAAATTAGCTTCTTCTACAACTCCTTTTGCTTTTGCTTCAATTAATAACATATTTGTTCTCAAAGCCTCAAGATTCGCTTTTCGTATTGTTTCTTTTCCACCATACACCCCTATACTAGCTATAATTATTAAAACAATAATAGTTATTATTAATGCAACTAAAGTTATACCTTTATTTTCTCTCATTATCATAATATCACCAATCCTTATTAACACTTTTCATAAGTTTTATTTATTATATCCATGTCTTATTTTACTACAACTATTTCAAAATATCAATAAATCCCGACTCGAAAAAATCTATTTTTTTTCACAAAAATTTCACAATCATATTGTATTATAATAAAAAAATAGGATATTATATATATTAATTCACAAAAATTTAGGAGGTCTTAATTATGGAAGAAAACAAATCAAATGAAAATGTACAAAACAATCAAGAAAAAAACAAAAATTTTACAACTGTTCAAAATCCAAATACATACAAAACTGTTTATCAAAATAACAAAAAAGATAAAGTAAAAGTTGGATTTGGAAAAAGTGTATTATTACCTTTCTTTAGTGGAGTAGTTGGATGTGCAGTTGTTGTTGGTACATGTTTTGGTGTGCCATCAATACGTTCACAAATCTTAGGAACTAGCTCTAGTCTAAGTGGAAGTGGTAGTAGCTCATCTAGTTCAGAAAATAGTGGATATGTAAGTCAGACTTCATTATCAAATTATTCTGATACATCAGTATATGCAGCTAACAAAATATTACCTTCAATTGTTGGTATAAAAGTGGAATACAATGTTAATTCATTAATTTCTATGTTTGGAAGACAAACTCAATCAACTACTGCACAAGCAAGTGGATCAGGTATTATAATTAGTGAAGATGGATATATATTAACAAATAACCACATAGTTTCAACTTCTTCTGATAACTCATTCTATGAAGTTTCTGAAGCAACAAAAGTTACTGTTACATTATTTGGAGATGAAACAGAATATGAAGCAAAAATTATTGGAACAGATGAACAAACTGATTTAGCTGTAATTAAAATTGACAAAACTGGATTAACAAAAGCTGAATTTGCAGATTCTGATAATATAAAAGTTGGAGAATTTGCAATGGCTGTTGGAAATCCATTAGGATTAGAAAGTACTATTACTTGTGGTGTAATTAGTGCTGTAAACCGTGAAGTTACTGATTCAGATGGAAAAACTTATACTTTAATCCAAACAGATGCTGCAATAAACGCAGGTAATAGTGGTGGAGCTTTAGTAAATAGTGAAGGTCAAGTAATTGGAATTAATACTTTAAAACTTGAAGGTGAAGGAATTGAAGGTATGGGATTTGCTATTCCTATTAATTCAACAGAAGATATTACATCACAATTAATTCAATACAGTAAAGTAAAAAGACCATATATAGGAATTACTGGTATGGATTTAGATGAAGAAACAGCTAAAGCTAATAACTTAGTTGTAGGTGTTTATGTTAAAGCTATTGATGATTTCTCAGCAGCTGAAAAAGCAGGACTTAAAATTGGTGATGTAATTATTCAAGCTGATGGTAAAGATATAAAAACAATGGATGAATTAAATGAAATTAAAAATTCTCACCAAATTGGTGATGAGATGACTGTTAAAATAAATCGTGATGGTGAAGAAAAAGATTTGACTATTAAATTAGGTGAACAACCTTAACTTAAATAGATTATTAATAATTTATAATAAACTACTCATTTATATTGAAAAAAGTATTTTAGATTTTATTTTCTAAAATACTTTTTTGTCTTTTATCAAATCATTTATTTCATCTATAATTCTTTGAGCATTTTCTTTTTCCTCAATACTTTCAAAACGCAAACTTTTTATCGGAATGTATATTTTTTCTCCATTTTTTAAATTTATCTTTATAGCCTTTAATCTAGTAGATATTATATAAATTGCTATCAATATTATACTTATTACAATTGGCTCATACACAAATTTATATGATGTATCAAATAATATTGACATTGCAAGTACTATAATAATAGCAAGCAAAATTACTTGAGGCACAAAGATTAAAAAATATTTCCATACTTTGCTCTTAACATATCATTAATATTAATAGATACTTTTATCAATAAATTATACACTTACAAGTTAAGAAAAAATTAATTTTGTTTTTTCCTTCTTTTCACTTTAAGTTCACACAATGGACAAATTTCACTGTTAAAATACAACCATAGTCAGTAAAGTAATACTGATTTGAATTTAAAAACATCCCCTTTTATTTTCAAAAAAGAAAGCAGTACAAAATGTACTGTTTTCTTTTAGTTATTTTTAACTACAATTCCATCAATACATTTATCATATATAAATTGTTTTAAGTTCTCCATATTATTGGTTTCATAATACCTTGTCAGTTCTTGACCAAAAGTTTCATCTTCTTCCACAGGAACACTTATAATTCCTTTTCCATTTTGAATCATAATTTTATTTGCGAATAACATAGCTGTTCTTTTATTTCCGTCTGAAAAAAATTGTAATCTCATTAAATAACACATAATAGTAATTGCTCTTTCAGTTACACATTCAATCTTTTCAAATTCTTTTAATTTCTTTGTAACTTCATCCTCATTTGGTAATTCTGGAATATAATTTGTACCACTTATTCTTACTTCATAAATTCTTATCTGCCCAGCTCTATCTATTAAATTACTACCTATTAAGCTATTTATAGATTTTAAATAATTCAAATTATTTTCTGCATTAATAGAATTTAATACATATAGCCAAGCATGTTTTAAATTATTAATAATTTGTATCTCATCTAATCTTAATCTTGCAACATTTC
Organism: uncultured Clostridia bacterium; assembly: GCA_944387525.1. Taxonomy (GTDB): domain Bacteria; phylum Bacillota; class Clostridia; order TANB77; family CAG-508; genus CAG-269. Next base: position 19,097 of record CALXFF010000020.1, read on the forward strand.
CACCATCATATAATTTTTGTGTTTCTGGATATGTAACATCTATTCCTTCAATATGTGAACTTCTCCAAATACTATCAACAATATTTCTTTTAGCTAAAAATATATTTTGTTCTTGTGTCATAACAAATTTATCTAGCATTTTATACAATCCTTTCCTATTTCATACTTTAAAATAATTTTCAAATATTAAATAATAACTAAATCCATTTCACTTGTATAATTCTCATTTCCATAAGGATAAATAATATATAAAACATTATCTGTTAAATAAAAATATCTAGAATTTTCAACTTTATATTGTTCACTAGAAGTATCCCTGTTGTAAATATTATATCCTAAATCTTTTAAATCTTCTACTTGTCTTTGTTCCTGTGCAATTTTAGTATCTATTCTATTTTGAACATCTTTCTTATCAACATATTCAATTGCTAAAACTTCCTCCAAAGAAATCTCTTTATTATTTCTCAAATCATAATTATATGTTTCAATAATTACCCTTTGTGCATTTGCTCCTTCTTTTAAATTTGATTTAATCATTAAAGATAATATTCCGTCTTGAATGTTTGCTACATAATCTACCGTATATACTATATTTTGATTTTCACTTTCTAACACCTCATTTGTTTTATCTATAAATGACTGTATATCTTGATTATACTCATCAACAACTGGATTATCAATATTAATCTTTGGAATATGCACTTCTAAGTCATAACTATTTAATTTTGTTTCTTTCTTCTCTAAATCCACATATACTAAATCTTTACTATTGTCTTTCTTTTTATTATCGCCTTGATTTTCTGTATTTGTTAAACTATTTGTAAATATTTGGTCAAATTCTGTTTCTAAAGTAATAGTTTGCTCTTCTGTTTTTTGTCCAAATTTTTGCTCTCTATCAATTCCAACTAGCCTACCTAAATCAATTCTTGCATAAAATTGAACATAAAAAGCAATTATAACACATATAATGCATACAATAATAATTGATGTATATATAATTAATTGTTTTTTCTTGATTTTATTTTCCTCTGGTAATCTTAATTTCATTTTATTTTCCTTTCTCTCCTCTTAAATATTATAGCATTTCTGCTTTTTTTTGTAAATGAAAATCGCAATTTTTATTGACTTTTTCTGGTTTTTGCGATATGATATTATAGATTAAATTTAAATAGAAATGAGGAATTAAAAGTATGTTATGTTCAGAATGTAATAAAAACCCAGCAATACTTTTTTATAAAAAAATAGAAAATGGCAAAGAATCAATGGAAGGATATTGCTATGACTGTGCAAAGAAAAAAGGTATTAATCCTAATGAAGTACTAGCAAAACAAAATGCCATATTATCAAATGATAAAATTAATTTAAGTGATATGACAGAACAATTTGAAAGTATTTTTAAGGATTTAGCTGAAAATATTAATTTAGAAGATATCGAAAATATTGAAGGTGCTATCACTTTCAATACACAAGACCCAAATAACACTCAAGATGAAGATTCACCTAAAATTTCAGGTGCAGCAATTCCACTAGGCTCAATTTTCTCTAATTTTATGGGACAAAATAACAGAAAAGATGAGCAAGAAGAACCAAGTAGTGGAAGAAAAAAGGTTAGAGTAGAAAAAAAGAAAAATACAAAACAAAATAAGAAAAAGAAATTTTTAGATACTTTTGGTACAAACCTAACTAATAAAGCTAAAAATAATGAATTAGATATAGTTGTAGGTCGTGACAAAGAAATTCAAAGAATTATTCAAATTTTAAATAGACGTTCAAAAAATAATCCTTGTTTAATTGGTGAACCAGGTGTTGGTAAAACTGCCATTGCACAAGGTTTAGCAATTAAAATTGCAAATAAAAATGTTCCAGCAAAACTTTTAAATAAGGAAGTTTATCTTTTAGATATGACTGCTGTAATTGCAGGAACTCAGTTTAGAGGTCAATTTGAATCTCGTATGAAAGGAATTATTGATGAATGTAAAGAATATGGAAATATCATCTTAGTTATTGATGAAATCCATAATATCATTGGTGCAGGTGATGGAGAACATTCTATGAATGCTGCAAATATTTTGAAACCTGCTTTATCTAATGGGGAAATTCAATTAATTGGTACTACAACTTTAAAAGAATACAGAAAATATATTGAAAAAGATTCTGCTTTAGAAAGAAGATTCCAACAAGTTTTAGTTGAAGAACCATCTATTGATGATTCTATTGGAATTCTTGAAGGAATTAAAAAATATTATGAAGAATATCACAAGGTAAAAATATCTTCTGATGTTATTCGTCAAGCTGTTATAATGTCTGAAAAATATATTCATGATAGATTTTTACCAGACAAAGCAATTGATATTTTAGATGAAGCATGTTCTAGAATTAATTTAGAAAACAAAGAGCTATACAAATTAGAAATGCTAAAACAAGAATTATCTCAAGTACAAGCTGAAAAAGAAGAAGTTGTTGCAGCAGATTCAACAGAAGATTATCAAAGAGCAGCTGACTTAAAAACACGTGAATGTCAATTAATTGAACAAATAGATAAATTAAATAGCAAGATGAAATTAAAACAACTAACCGTTCAAGATATTGCAAATGTTATTGAAAGCTGGACAAAAATCCCTGTTAAGAAAATAACAGAAGCTGAAACACAAAAATTATTAAACTTAGAAACTAACCTACATAAAAGAATTATTGGTCAAGATGAAGCTGTTAGTAGTGTTGCAAGAGCAATTAGAAGAAATCGTGCAGGACTTCAAACAACAAAAAGACCACCATCATTTATTTTTGTTGGTCCTACTGGTGTTGGTAAAACAGAACTTGCCAAAAGTTTAGCTTATGAAATGTTTGGAAGTGAAGATTCTATTATTAGAATAGATATGTCTGAATATATGGAAAGTCATTCTACATCTAAATTAATAGGTGCACCTCCAGGATATGTTGGTTATGATGACGCTGGTCAATTAACTGATAAAGTTAAAAGAAAGCCTTATTCAATCATCCTTTTAGATGAAATTGAAAAAGCACATCCAGATGTATTTAATATTTTATTACAAGTTTTAGATGATGGAAAATTAACTGATAGTCAAGGAAATTCTGTTAGTTTTTCAAATACAATTATTATAATGACATCAAATGCTGGTTCTAACCTAAATAACAATTCAATTGGATTTGGTGGTCAAACAGCAAATAAGAATAAAATATTAGATAGTTTAAAAGATATCTTTAGACCTGAATTTTTAAATAGAGTTGATGAAATTGTGGCATTTGACCCATTAACTAAAGAACAATTATTACAAATTGTTGATTTAATGTTACAAAATACTATTAAAGCTCTAAAAGAAAAAGATATCAAAATTGAAGTTTCTGATAAAGCTAAAAACTATTTATTAGAAAAAGGAACTGATATTAAATTTGGTGCAAGACCTTTGAGACGTGCTATTCAAAGGTATTTGGAAGATGAATTATCTGAAATGATTTTAAAAGGTGAATTATTAGATGGTCAAACCGTAAACGTTGATTTTGCAAATGATAAGCTAAAATTCGAAGTAAAATAAGGAGTAGAATATGTTTAAGAATGTACCAAATATATTAACTATTATTAGATTTTTATTAATACCTTTTATTGTATTTTATATTTTTGCAGGCAATTATATTTTAGCTTTTATATTTTTTACAATATCAGGTTTAACAGATATTGCTGATGGATTTATCGCAAGAAAGTATAATCTTATTTCTAATTTTGGAAAATTGATGGATCCATTAGCTGATAAATTGACACAAATTACAACACTTGCTTCACTTGCAATTACTAATATTATTCCTATTTGGATTTTAGTTATTGTTCTTTTAAAAGAATTCATTATGATTTGCGGAGCTTCTTTCCTTTATGGAAAAGATGTTGTGGTTTATAGTAAATGGTATGGAAAATTGGCAACTGTATTGTTCTATATTGCTATTGTTTCTTCTTTGATTGCTAAGCAATTTAATTTAGAAGGATTTTGGCAAGATTTAGATTTTGCTTTATATACTTTTGCTTTGATTTCTACTCTTCTTTCTCTAATAATGTATATTAGAGATGTTTATCAAAAAGGGTTTATTGATAAACAAGATTTGAAAAAAGAAGTTACTGTTGATAAGAAAGAAAAGAAAAAATAAATACTCGGAGGCATACCCTCTGAGTATTTTTTAGTTTTACTCATAATCCTCAATTAATTGATTCAATTCTTGCTTACCGATTTACTTCTATTCCCTTTTCCATTTGAATTTTATCTGTTTCTGGCAAATAATCAGTCGTAATACTTGTTTCTTCCAATAACCTTTCAGTTCCGTCGCTCAATCTTTCATAAATAACAACCTTGCCATCTAGGTCTTTTACTAGATAATGTTCTCCACAATCTCCTTCTTTTTCAACATACACAACAACTTCATTACTCTTAAAAGTTTCTACCATATACTCTGGATACATCTCTTTCAATTCCGCCTCAGTCTTATTCACTAATTCTTCTGGTATATTATTATATTGACTTGTTATATGTCCACATCCTTTGTAATATGTTCTAACAGTAAAAGAACAATTTGGAGATATCTTTACTTCTTCTGCATTTGTTTCTACTAGCTCATTTTGTTGCATCTCTTCATATTCGTCTGTACATTCATCTAATATATTTTCTTCAGCAACTTGCGTTTCAACATTTGACTGTTCTTGATTATCATTTGGTCTTGATATTACAACTGCAGTTATCATTGCTCCTAAAATTACAATTACACATATTAAAACTGTTATTATTTTATTCATAACAAACCCTCCATAAATACTTTTTATTAGTATTTACAGATTTGTTAGAATTATACAATTAACATGTTTTTAGATAATTTGCAACTGCTTGTTTTATAAATTCATTAATTGATATATTCTTTTCTTCTGATTTTAGTTTTACTTCATTATGAAGTTCTACTCCCAATCTAACATTTAATGAACCTTTACATTGTTTTTCAGGTTTCATATTATACTCCTTACAAGTTTCTAAATAATGGTCTATTGCATCTTTAAAATCTTTTTTCAATTCTTTTACTGTTTGACCTTCAAATGAAATAGAATCATGTTTTAGTCCTTCTATTTGTCCACAAAAGCATCCATCTTCATCACTATATTCAATTTTCGCATAATATCCTTTATATTTCATTACATTTTTCATAATACTTATCACCTCTAACTCATTTATTATACCTCCTTTTTTCATAATTTGCAACTATTTTTAGTCGCACTTTAGTGTTTTTGAGGTCGTCCCCATTGCACCAGTTGAATCAACCTCCAAAATAATTTCTCCATCTTCATCTGTCCTATAGATTTTTGTGCCACTTATCCTTTCAAGAACTTCTTCTGTTGGATGACCAAACATATTATTTTTTCCAACTCCAATCAAACAAATCTCAGGACTAACCTTTTCAAAAAATTTTTGAGTCGTTGAAGTTTTAGAACCATGATGTGCTACTTTTAAAACATCTGATTTCAAAATAGCTTCTCCATTTTCAATTTTTTCTTTATAAAAATCTAAAATCTTTTCTTCTGCTACTTCTTCTATATCACCAGTAAATAACATTGAAAACTTGCCATATCGTAATTTCATAACCATCGCATTATTATTCAAAATATTCTCTTGTATTTGCTCCTCAATTGGCCATAAAATGTCAAAATACAAATTTTTTTCAATCTTTAAACAATCTCCCTGCTTTAAAACTTTTACTTTAATTTTCCTATCTTTTACAATCTCCAAAAATTTCTGATAATTTTCCGAATCTTGTTCTTGTTTTGATATATATACTTGTCCCATCCTTAATTCTTCCAAAATTGTTAAAACTCCACCAATATGGTCTTGGTCAAAATGAGATATAAATATATAATCAACTTTTGTATAACCTCTGTCTAAAATGTACGGTAATAACGTACTTTCCCCCACATCATATTCTTCAGACATACTTCCACCTCCATCTATCAAAATTGTTTTATTTTGAGGTGTAGTTATAAATGTACAATCACCTTGTCCAACATCGACAAAATGAATTTTCAATTTTTTAGGAATAATATTTAGAATAAAAACTAATAAAACAAAAACTATCAAAAATTTTAAAACCTTTTTTCTATTCTGCCTAAACTTAAATTTTAAAAGTGCTACTAAGTTTCTAATTCTTATACTTGTAAAATCAGGTTCTTTCAAATTAAAGGACATATAAATTTTATTAATAACAATTACACATATATAATAAATTACTATTTGCCAAACTTTTGGTGTTGGAATATATATTTTAGAAAATGGCAAATGACTAATCTCAGATATACTAATCAAAATTTGAATTCCTACTGACATAAAAATTGATAGGATTTTCGCGATTTCTATTGACACAAATGATATAAGAATACAAACAAATCCTACAATAATAATTGGACCGATAATGATACTTACTAAAATATTTGAGATAAAAAAGTATATTCCCAATATATTAAAATTAAATAACAATATTGGTAAAATCACTATTTGTGCAGAAAGTGTAACTGAAAGTATTTCCTTTATTTTATCCATAAATAATATGAATTTTCGATTTATTCGATATTTAATTTTTTTATTTCGTATTTTTAATTTTCTTAAAAAATTATAGACATTTTTATTAAAACAAACTATTCCAATTGTTCCTAAATATGATAACTGTAAGCCCACATTTAATATTAAAAATGGATTATATATTAATAAAATAAGAAGTGATAAACTAATTGAAGTCCAAATATCATTTTTTCGATGAATCAATTTAGAAATTAACATTATTATTCCCATAATACTTGCCCTTACAACTGATGGTGCAAAACCTGTTATAAACATATACATTACTAAAACTATTATTGTTATAATTCTTGTTTTTCTTTTTCCAATTCCCCTTTTTAATAATAATTCTATACCCATAACTATATAAGTTATATGCATTCCCGATATTGCTAAAACATGAGATATATTTGCTATTTTAAAATTATCATTTACCTCTTCTTCAACTTTACTTGTATCTCCCAATATTAAACCTGTAAATATAGCACCATACTTCTCTGGAATTAATTTACTTATATTTTCTTTTATTTTTAAATTAATATTATTTGCAAAAGTAAAAATGGGATTATTACTATTCTTAGCTAAAACCTCTATGCTATCAGCTTTAATTGTTCCATGAATTTTAATTGATTTTAGATATTCTTTATAATCAAAACCACCATAATTTCTGCTCTCTGATGGTTCTGCAAATTCTCCTTTAATCAAAATCTTATCACCATATTCTAACTCTATATTTTTGTTTTTATTTACACTTAAAATCAAATTAGTATCTTTATAGTCAGTTTTAATTTGATACGTGTCTTTATATTCCTTTTCTTCTTTATTACTATCTACTATGGCAATAAGAGTTAATTCTTCCCCATCTTTATATACATTTTCATATCTTCTATTTTGGAAATTAACTATAAGATTTGAAATTATTGAAATTATAACAATTAAATAAATTGACTTTCGATTAAAAAATATCTTAACATATCTAAAATATCTTCTCGGTGATAAAATATTCCATTTACTTTTTGACAAAAAAGTTTTTAATATAACATATATTGCAGCTATAAAAATATATAAAAGGGCTACACTAAAATTAAAGTATAGCCCCCATAATATACCTATCATATACCCTATAACTGCAATTAAAATCGGTCGTTCTTTCAAAATTTTCCTCCTCTTTTAATTGCTTTAAAATTCGAATTTTTTACAATCTAAAAAATTCTTCTTGCTCCTACATAATTGTTGTTGTAATATCCTGAATTAATTGTATCTGTTGTAACACCTGTTGATGAATTCTCTGCATGCACTATCATTCCTCCACCAATGTAAATTCCAACATGATTAATTCCAGATTTTCCAAACATTACTAAATCTCCAGGTTGTAAATTTGCTCTTGATACTGCTGTACCATTACTATATTGTCCAGCCGCTGTTCTATTTAAACTTACTCCAAATTGTTTATATATATATGACGTAAAACCTGAACAGTCAAATCCTGTACTTGGTGAAGATCCACCATAAACATATTTATAACCTATATATGATTTAGCTTTTGCAACTACTGCTGCTCCTGATCCAGAAGCTGATGATGTTGTTGTACTTGCTGTTGTATCTTGTGTTTGTGTACTTGACTGTGTACTTGTAGTTGACTTTCTAGTTGTTGATGACCTTGAAGTTGTTTGTCTTGTTGAAGATAATAGGTTTGTCGCAATATAACCATCTTTTCCATTTACAGTTACTTTGCTCCATCCACCTTCTTCTGACTGTACTACAACTTCTGTATTCATCGTTGCATTTGTTACAATTTCAGATGATGTATTTGGTTCTTTTCTAACATTAACTGTTGATGCATTAACATACATAGTTTTTTGACTACTTTTTGCTTGCTCTTGAGCTGCTTGTTTCTCAGCTGCTTCTTGTGCAGCTTGCCTCTCTTGTGCTATTTTTTCTTGTTCAGCCTTTGTTAGAATTTTTTCTTTTCTTATCCAACCTTTTGTATTTTGAGTTTCTACACAAACCCAACCATTTATGATTTCAGTTACATTAACTTCTTCATCTTTCTTTACTTCAATTGTTTCTGTTGCATTAATTACAGGAACAATTTTCAATTTTGTATCTTCTTCAATTATATTCTTTCCTAATTCTATTTTATCTTCTGTTTGTTCACTTTCTTGTGAATTCTGCCCTGCATTCTCCACATTTTGTTCTTCTTCTGTTGATGTTATATTATTTTCATCTCCGAGTATTAGTCTCTTGATTGTTTACTTGTTCTGTAACAGCTATTAAATCTTTTCTTATATATCCTGTTATTTTTCTTGCTATTACTTTGTACCAATCTCCATCTTGCTCTACTATTTCAACTTCTTCATTTAATGTAAGTTGTTCTAATATTGTGCTATTTTCATCTGGTGTTTCTCTAAGATTAGCTAAATCTACTGTTACTTTTGCTGTATTTGCTGCTAAACTCATATTTATAAAAAACAAACTAGCTAATACCATTGCTGCCACAATTAGTATGTTTTTTATGTCTTTTTTTACTTTCATTTTCATATTACTCCTTATTAAATAATATATACATCCATTATTGTAACATGCCTAGTATATAACACAATTTGAAAATTTGTCAAGTTTTTTGAAAAATTTATTGGAATGCCTTGACATTTAAGGCATCTTATAATATAATATTCTAGCAATTATTAAATGATTAATTTTGAATTAAAACTTCTCCCCGGTGGTTTTATTTTAAAACTAAATTCATTAGATAATTTGTATATAATATTTAAGAAATTTAATTTTAATAAGAAATAGGAGGGTACGTATTACCATGAATAATACTACATATAGTGCAAAAAAAGGTGAAGTTGAAAGCAAATGGTATATAATTGATGCAGCTAATAAACCATTAGGTAGAGTTGCAACAGAAGCTGCAAAATTATTAAGAGGAAAACACAAACCAACATATACACCTAATATTGATACAGGTGATCATGTTATAATTTTAAATTGTAAAGATGTTATTTTAACAGGAAACAAATTAAATCAAAAAATTTATAGACATCATTCAGGATACATTGGAGGAATGAAAGAAATTCCAGCCAAAGTAATGCTTGAAAAAAATCCAGAAAAAGCAATGACTTTAGCTATCAAAGGAATGTTACCTCATAATTCTTTAGGTAGACAAATGGCTAAAAAGTTAAGAGTTTATGCTGGAGCAGAACATGAAAATCAAGCTCAAAAACCAGAAGTATGGGAGGTAAAATAGAATGGCAAAAAAAGATAATATTGTTTTTTATGGTACAGGTAGAAGAAAAAGCTCTATCGCTAGAGTTAGATTAGTTGAAGGTTCTGGAAAAATTACTATAAACAAAAAAGATATTGATGAATTCTTTGGACCAGAAACTTTAAAAGTTATCGTTAGACAACCTTTAACAGTTACTAATACAACAGCTAAATATGATGTAATTGCAAGCGTTAAAGGTGGAGGATTTACAGGTCAAGCTGGAGCAATCCGTCATGGTATTGCTAGAGCTTTAAATGAAGCAAATAGCGAATATAGACCAGCTCTTAAATCAAATGGATTCTTAACAAGAGATCCTCGTATGAAAGAAAGAAAGAAATATGGTCTTAAAAAAGCTAGAAAAGCTCCACAATTTAGTAAGAGATAGAAAAAAATTGGAACAAATCGTTCCAATTTTTTTATACTACATATTACTATTCTCTACACTTTTACATTTCTAATCCTTCTAATACTTTATTTATTTCATAACTAAAAGAAATCGTAAAATTTAATATACAATAATATACCCACAATAAATCATTATCTATAACCTTTTTTAAAAGTTTTGGTTTAAATACATCTCCTGTTTCAAATTTTATATAAATGCTATTTTCTTTTATATTTATTTTAAAATCTATTCCATAATCCCTATAAAAATGAACGATTTCTTCCATAACATCATGTGTCAAAACTTGCATTGCTATCATTTGAGAATCTGATATAACATCAAAATACTTTTCAAATTCTTCGCTATCCATCTCTACCTTATTTTTATAAAGAAATTTATTTTTCACAATTTTTATTTCACAAGGTGATGAAAATTTTATTTTATTATAACCAAAAACAAAAGTATCAGCTACATTAATAATTTCTCCTGAATTATTACAATTTAAAAGCGTAATTTTAGACATTTGTATATCTATATCATTTTTAATTTGACCATATATATAATCTGTGCTTTCAAAAGTATTAAATTCTGTCTCATCAAAATTTGCCTTAGCATACAAATTATATATTTGTTCACTTCCATCATAATCATAATTTAACTTGTCATCAACTACATTTACTAAGTTTTTAATTATATTTCTTTTATATTCGTCATAAAAAATTCTTTTGTTTTTTTCAAATAGATATACCAATATAATTATAGGTATTACATATACTAATATTAAAATCTTCATTCTTAGTTCGAAGAATTTAGCTAAAACAATAGTAAAAATTAATATTAATACAAAAAACAAAACTAACAATCCAACATATTTCATTGCATGCTTTCTATATTTCTCTAAAACTTTTCCATATTCATTCATTAAATATTCACATATCATTTTGAATTCAGGTAATTCTTTTTTTCTTTTTAATTTTACCTTCCTTCTTCTAAATAAATTCATTCTAGTTCCTGGATTTGAAATCAAGCAAATACCTATCAAAATAGATATAGATATCAAAAATAGAAAAATACCTACTTGCAATTCAGGTAGTATATTACTTTCAAAAAGTTTTCCAATAAAAAACATATCTACTACTATCAATAATATTGTTAATACAATTCTAATAATTATTCTCACTATTTTTCTCATATATTTTCCCATTACTTTCTTCAATTTTAATAGAATTTCTAGAATCACTATCTCCTTCAAAAAAATCCTCTGTTCTAAATTTGAATATTTTAGCAACTAAGTTACTAGGAAATGAAGTTACTAAGTTATTATACTTTAATACTGATAAATTGTAAATTCTTCTCGCAGCTTGTATTTGATTTTCCATTTTAACTAAATTCTTTTCTAATAATATATATTGTTCACTTGCTTTTAATTCAGGATAATTTTCAACTTGTATTATAACTTGATTAATCTTAGTATTTAAAATATTTGCTATTTGCATATTTTTATCATTCATATATTGCATTCTAATTGATACTAAATCCTCTAAAACACTTCTTTCATAATTTGTATATTCTTTCACACATTTGACTAGATTAGGAATCAAATTAAATCTTTGTATCAGATATACGTCTATATTTGATTTACTACGCAATACCTTATTCTTTCTATTGATTAATAAATTATAAATTACTAAACCTGCTAATATTAAAATTACAAATATAATTATTACTACTTTCATAATTCCCCTCACTAAAACAATTTACAAGTAAATTATATCACATATGTACATTTTTTAACAATAAAGTTTTAAAAATAAACCATTCTATCTTTAAAATAAAATGGTCTATTATAGTTTAATATTAAATTTTCTCAAACCTTTTATTTACCATATTCCAATTAAGAATATTCCAAAAAGCAGCAATATAATCTGCTCTTTTAGTTTGATACTGTAAATAATAAGAATGTTCCCACATATCCAATACAAGAAGTGGCTTACATCCCCACAAAGTCAAATTTTGATGTTTTTCGCATTGTAAAATCTCTAACTTATTCCACTTTGGAATCCATGCTAAAATACACCAACCGAGATGCCTCAACCGCTTTACTTGCTTCTGTAAATTGATTTTTAAAAGCATCATAACTGCCAAAATCTTTTATTATTTGTTCCATTAATTTAGCATTTGGCTCTGTTGGAACAGCTGGCCCCATATTTTCAAAAAATAACTCATGTAATATGGCACCAGAACCAAAGAAACTTAAATTCTTCTCTAAACATTTTATATTTGAAAAATTATTTTGTTCTCTTGCCTTTTTTAATTCTTCTTGTGTCTTATTTGTGTTATCTACATACCCTTTGTATAAAATTTTATAATGTAACTCCAAAGTTTGACTTGAATAATATGGCTCTAGAGCATTTAAAGGATATGGTAATTCAATCATCTTTAACATTTTTCATCTCTCCTTACAAAAATCTATTTAAAACCTTCCCAAATAGTATATTCTATTTCAATAAATTCTATACTAAATAATTCCTTACTACCTTTTTAGTATATTAGGTTAGGAAAGAATTAAATTTTAGCAAGGAAAATTACATTTAAAAGGCAAAGGCGCATACTTTTGTATGTAACTGCGTTTTAAATGTAATTTGACACAGATAAAATTGTAATTATTTTCTAACCTACTCAACTAACTCAATTGCATCACTATGATTTAATCCTTCCAAATTATAATACGTACTAGGAATATTTCCAACAATAACATTCTCAATCAAAAGCACCTGATTAGTAATTTGTCTTTCAATATTATCAAAAGGAGTCAAAATTGAAACATTACATTTAACATCTAAATACACTCTATGCAAAGTTTGATTAATCCCTTGTGCTGTAAATTCACTTCTCAAATCAGTTTCAACATTTCCTATTGTAGAAATCCTAATTTTAATACCCGGTCCTCTTCCTGCCAATAATTTAAAACCTGTAAAACTCCCAAGTGCTATCTCTATATCATCTCTTCCTTTGTTATCTAATTCAATTTGTATTTTATTTGCCACATCTGAAATTATTTCATTAATTGGTACAACATTTGATTTAATCATAGTTATATTTCCATTAGAATCTTTTTCAATTGTAAATAGTTCATCATAACTATGTTCTCTCATAACATTTGTTGCTTGTTCATTTGATACTATTGTTGCTATTGATTTTGCTTCGTTTTCGCATAGAGTATCAAATATCGGCAACACTGAATCTAAAATAATTTTTACAGTCAAAAAAGCTATCGTAAAAATTGTTAAAATCTTTATTACTTTTTTTGTCTTTCTATTTTTGAAACTACTTCTTGCTCGAAAAAAGATTTTAGGAACTCTTATCCTTGGTCTAGAATAAATTTTATACATAACTACTTACTGAACCTGTTTTTACATATTTAGGAATAAATAGTTTTTGCCCAGGTTGTATTAAATTTTCATCTTCTATTCCATTTGCTCTTACAATATCATCAACTGTACTTCCAAACTCTTTTGCTATATTCCACAATGTATCATCTTTTTTCACTATATACATTAAAATACTATAATCTTCTTCTTCTCTTTCACCATTAGTTTGTATTTCATTCATTACATTCATATTTGCAGTTTTATAAGTTTGTAAATCCATTTTTGCATCAATATTGCTTGTAACAAGATTTCCTTCTTGAATTATAAAGTCTTGATTTATTACTTCTATGTCTGTTTTAGTATTTACATTTTCTCCATCTTCTATCCCTTCCATTGTGTATTCAAAAGGAATTTTAGCAATTTTTGTATCTACTTGCATGTCATTTCCTGATATTAAAAATCTTAATTCCATTGAACCCTCGTACATTATTTTATTACTAAATTTACTTTCGTTTTCAATTATTGACACTACTTCTACATCTAGTATATTTCCATTATTCAATCCTTCAACTTCAACTTTTTCTCTAATTTGAATCATTCCAGAAGTATTCCTTTTTGCTACCATAGTTGTTATTTGTTTTTTGTTATATTCCAAATTTTCAGATGGACTATACAAATCTTGTATGAATGTAATTTGTCTTTCTTCATAGACAGATGCTGATATTTCTACTTCTATTTCTACATACATACTATGTTCTTCAATTGCATTTAACTTTAAAAGCATATTTTTAATTTCATAATTCATGTCACAAATATTATTTTCATTTACATTTTGAATATCTATAAATCCAACGATTGGGATTTTTGTACTTACTGAATTAATACGATTATCTTCTGTTAGATACAAGATTTTGACTTGTGCTTCTGCTTTTGTTAATATCTTATTATAGCTAACTTTAACATCTTTATCACAGATATTTATATCTACTTTTAAGATTTCAGCTATATTATCTACATTGTTTACTGAAATTGTATCTTTTGCATAAATTTTTGTTGAACCACTACCTACCAAAGAATTTACGTTTGCATCATCTCTTAACATTTGCATATCGCCTGAATTTTGAATATCACTAACTATTGAAATATCTTCTTTTAAATAAATGTTGTAACTTACTTCTAAAGTTGCTTTTATTCCTATTTTTCTTCCGTTTATCACTTTGCTTTCCATAGATTTTACTTTTGTTTCTAATTGACATTCCATTTCCTCATTTATACCTGGCACTTGTATTGACTCTGAAAAATCTAGGCTTGTAGAAAGTCCTCTTATTTTATCTTGTTCATTGTCTGCCATATACATTATATATGTATTTATATTTCCGTCAATTCTTATCTTTCCGTCTAGTATTTCTTTTTTATATACACATACAACCCCACTTGTACAAATTGTATTCAAAACATCAGGTTTAGAATCTGGTACAATCATATCCCCTTCTACCATTATTATTTCCTTTTTTGAAGTAATTAATTTGTTTATACATAAATTTTCATTTACTGTTTCAACAACCATTTTTTAACCTCCTTCTCTTTCTTTATAACCAATATATGGCTAAAAAATGTTGTTTATGACTAAATAGACAAAAAAATAAGATAGAAAATCTTTCAAGTTTTCCATCTCATTTCATCTAATCTTATTAATTAATAGCAATTTATGCCTGAACTGGAGTTGCATTAGAAGTACCTTCAACACGATTCTTCTTTTTATTATTAAATGTTGGTGGTATTAATGGGCTATATGAATTTCCATCAAATACATCAACTTCTACTGTTCTAGTTAATACATCTGTATAACTATAAGTAACATTTCTATTATTTTCTTCATATCTTACAACAAAAATATTAGGATATGCTTTTTCTATTGTAGCTTCTTTTTCAAAGGCTTTGCTTCTTCCTAAAGAACCTTTTACTATTATCTTTTGACCCACTTTCTCTAAGATGTCTGTTTTTAGATTTGCTATATCTGAACGACAAATCATTGTATCACCTTCTCTCATAAGATGTCTTAATTTTAGCATTATTAACAGAAATTGTCAAAAAATGTAGAATTTAACTAAATCGCTGTAACTCTTTATTTTTAAGCATTACAGCGATTTAATTTTGGTTTTTTACAGTTATTTTACAATTATGTTACAATCATGTTAAATTCGTTAATTTTTATTTTATAGGAAAGCATATCTTTTAATATTTTTCTCTTTTAAAACAATGTTAATCCCCCTGTTATAAACAATAATTGTAAAATCTTTATCTTTAAATCTTTATCATCTTACCATTTGCACCTACTCCACTAACACCATTTTTTCCATCTCTTAATTCTCCTGCTATATCATCTATTGTTACATATTTATATCTTTCTGTAAAAGCTACTGTTTCTGCAACTATTAATGGGTCTAAAAAATCAATTAATATTCTTGCTGGAGATGATGCAAAATTAGCACCAGCTGACATGATTGCTTCATAATAGCTTTGACATGCTCCGTGCAAATATTACTAAATTTTTTCCTTCTTCTTTATCATATCTTCTTGCTTCTTTTACAGTTTCAACAAAATATCTTGAATTTCTATAATTGTATAAGTCATAAAATCCTGTTCCTTTTTTTATCATCCCATCATGCCCTGTAACTACTAATATATCTGGTTTATATACTTTTAGTAAAGAATATATAACTCGTGGTTGTCTATATTCTGGTATGTTTTTAACAATAACATTTAATCCCAATTTCTGATAATATCTAAATGACTTTTCGCTATATTTTTTATCCCCATCTATATGCAATATCTTTCCTGTTAATATTTTCTGAAATGTTCTATCTACTGGTGTTACTATATCTTTTAATTTTTTTCTCTTGTTATTATATTTTTTTATTTGCGATATTTTCCTGTTATTATACTCTGCTACCGCTTCTAGTCTTTTATTAAGTCTATCTTCAAAGTATGTCATTTCTTGCTTTATATATTTTTTATCTATCTTTTCTAAATCTTCTATATAGCTATCAGCTTCAATTCTTTCTATTAATCCTCTTAGAATTGCAATTTTTCCTCTAGGCGTATCTATTATGTTTTTTACAGAAAATAATATGTCTTTTCCGTATGATTTTCTTCCTACTATATCTCCTTTTTTTATTTTTTCCATTATTATCTCATTCCTTTCACAAATATTTAATCTATTTTGGAATGTTTGTTTCTTCTTTCTTATCTGATTTTTTTTGAGCTATTATATTCTATGTCAAATTTTGTCGTTTTGTGAAAAGGTTTTAAATTTTAAATAAAATATCTTTAAGCAAAAAAATAAACCTTAATATCAAAGGTTTATTCTTCTATTTTAAATGGCTATATTTTAACTTTGTTGCCATCCCCCCTCTTATATGTCTTTCTGCCTTGTTTTCATCTAATATTACTCTTACCTCTCTTGCTAGGCTTGGATTTATTTTCTTTAGTCTTTCTGATACATCTTTATGTACCGATGTTACTTTTCGTAACGGTAGAACTATTTTTAGAAGTATTAATATCTTCAAAATTAG
>CALXFF010000021.1 GCA_944387525.1 uncultured Clostridia bacterium
AATGGGATAAAACATTCCCAAAAAGTGAGAAAGTAAATCATAGAAAGGTAACATTTCATAATCGTTATGGAATAACATTAGCAGCAGATTTATATGAGCCAAAAGATGCAGAAGGAAAACTTCCAGCAATTGCTGTATGTGGACCATTTGGAGCGGTAAAAGAACAAGCATCAGGACTATATGCACAAATTATGGCAGAAAGAGGATTTTTGACAATAGCATTTGATCCTTCATTTACAGGCGAAAGTGGCGGAACACCTCGTTATGTTGCATCACCAGATATAAATACAGAAGACTTTTCAGCAGCGGTAGATTTCTTATCAATACAAGATAACGTAGACCCAGAAAGAATTGGTATCATTGGAATTTGTGGATGGGGAGGAATGGCATTAAATGTTGCAGCAATTGATACAAGAATTAAAGCAACAGTTACATCTACAATGTATGATATGAGCCGTGTAAACGCAAATGGATATTTTGATAGCATGGACGAAAATGAGCGTTATGAAATGAAAAAAAGTTTAAATGCTCAAAGAATAGAAGATTACAAAACAGGAGAATATAAAAGAGCAGGCGGAGTTGTAGATCCACTTCCAGAAGATGCACCTTTCTATGTAAAAGACTATCATGATTATTACAAAACAAAACGTGGATATCATATAAGATCAGGAAATTCAAATGATGGATGGAATGTAACAGGAACAATGTCATTTGTGAATCAACCGATTTTGCAATATAGTAATGAAATAAGAAGTGCAGTCTTAATGATACATGGAGAAAAAGCTCATTCATATTATTTTAGTAAAGATGCTTATAACAATATGATAAAAGATAGCAATTATAAAGATAATAAGGAATTAATGATTATTCCAAATGCAGTTCATACTGATTTATATGATAAAGTAGATATAATTCCATTTGATAAAATAGAAGAATTTTTTAAAGCAAATTTAAAATAAATGATGTAATGGAAAATAAAGATATAACTAAATATAAATAAAATTAATAAAAGCTCTACCACAAAAGTAGAGCTTTTTGAAGGTTTCAGCATCCTTTTCTTCTTGAATGATGTCTTTTCTTTTTAGAAGCGGTAGAAGCCTTTTTGGAAGGAGCATCTAAAATCCGTTTCTTAGAAGGATACAAGACTGGAAGAAGTGGATGGGTTGGATGACGACGATTTTGTCTGTTCATATAGTGAACCTCCTCATAATTTAATTTATCCAAATATAACATAGTTTGAATATAAAAACAATAAAATTCAAGAAAAAAGATTTATTAATTTTCAAAATTGAAAACTTTAATTTAATTCGCAAAAATTTCCAAAAAAGACTGTAAAAAAACAAAAAAATATGATATAAAAAATACAAATAAAGAATAAAAATATCTAAGAAGAATAGGAAGTGATTCCATGTCATATATAGAATTCAAAAATGTGTGCAAACAATACACAATGGGAGAAATAACAATAAATGCACTAAACAACACAAACTTTGAAATAGAAAAAGGAGAATTAGTAGTAATAGTTGGACCATCAGGGGCAGGAAAAACAACAGCCCTAAATATCTTAGGAGGAATGGATTCAGCAACATCAGGCAAAGTAGTAGTTGATGGAAAAGATGTAACAAGACTAAAAAATAAACAACTAATTCAATATAGAAGAGAAGACATAGGATTTGTATTTCAATTTTATAATCTAGTACAAAACTTAACAGCAAAAGAAAATGTTGAATTAGCAACACAAATTTGTAAAGATTCACTAGATGTAGAAGAAGTATTAGAAAAAGTAGGATTAAAAGACAGAATGAAAAATTTCCCTTCACAACTATCAGGAGGAGAACAACAAAGAGTCGCAATTGCAAGAGCGATAGCAAAAAATCCAAAATTATTATTATGTGATGAACCAACAGGAGCGTTAGACTATAAGACAGGAAAACAAATATTAAAATTACTACAAGATACAAGCAAAAAAGAAAATATGACAGTAATAATAATAACACATAATAGTGCGATAGCACCAATGGCACATAAAGTAATACATTTTAAAAACGGAACAGTACAAAAAGTAGAATATAATGAAAATCCATTACCAATAGAAGAGATTGAATGGTAGTGGCGGTGTCGCGTTGGGGACGTTTCTCATGCGACATTGAGTATTAAATAATTAATATTTAGTGATTTTAGAATATAAATGTCGCATGAGAAACGTCCCCAAAAGGACAAAAGACAAAAAGGAGGTGGCGAAAGTGAAAAAAGCCTTAATTAAAGACAGTGTAAAAGAAATAAAAAATACCTATAAAAGATTTTTATCTCTTTTATTAATGGCGTTTTTAGGAGTGGGCTTTTTTGCTGGAATAAGGGCTACTTCTCCAGATATGGTCAACACAATTGACACATATTATAAACAACAAAAGATGTATGATATACAAGTAATATCAACACTTGGATTAACAGAAGATGACATTAATAGTATAAAACAAATTGATGGAGTTGATATTGTAGAAGGAACATACGAAACAGATGGAATAGTTGAATTAGAAAACAAAGAGATTATAACAAAAGTTTTATGTGTAGATGAATTAAATCAGCCATTATTAGTTGAAGGAGAGTTGCCACAAAATAGTAATGAATGTGTAGTTGAAGAAAATTTCTTAACACAAAATAACAAGGCAATTGGAGATACAATAACAGTTGAAATAGAAAATACACAAAATGATGAAGGCGAAGATATGGAATATCTATATAATAAAGAATTAAAAATAGTTGGAACTGTGAAAAGCTCACTATATATTTCGAATGAAAGAGGAAGCAGTAGCTTAGGAGATGGAAAAATAGATTATTATATCTATATCTCAAAAGACAATATTCAGGCAAAAGGTATATACACAAATATATATGTAACGTTAAAGAATGCAACAAAATATGAAACAGCAAGTTCAAAATATGAAGATTGTGTAGAAGAAGTAAAAAATAAAATTAAAGAAATAAAAGAAGAAAGAGAAACAGCAAGACATGATGAATTAGTGCAAAAAGCAACAGATAAATTAAATGATGCAGAAACAGAATGTAATGAAAAGAAACAAGAAGCAGATGAACAAATAGCAGAAGCACAAAAAAAGATAGATGATGGAAAAGCAGAAATTGAGAGTTCAGAAGCTGAAATAAAAGAAAATGAAGAAAAAGCAAATTCAGAATTTGCAAATGCAGAAAAACAGATTGCTTCTGCAAAACAAGAAATTCAGACAAATGAGAAAACATTACAATCAAAAGAACAAGAAGCAAACAGTCAAATTTCAGAATTAGAAACACAAAAACAAAGATTGATAGGGCAAAGAGACTCTTTAAATAGCCAATTAGCCACATTACAAAACACATATAATTCAATTGTATCACAGCTTCAAAATGAGGCACTAGATGATAAAACAAAAGAACAATTAGGCCAACAAAAACAACAATTAGAAAGTCAAATACAAACACTAAACACTACAATTACATCATTAAATTCAGGAATAACACAAATTGAACAAGGAATTAATCAAGCAAACACAGAAATTACACAAGCAAAAAATAAATTACAAACTGCAAAAAATCAATTATCATCACAAAAAAGAAAATTAAATCAGCAAAAAAGTAGTACATATGCACAATTAGAAGATGCAAAAGAGCAAGTAGAACAAGCAAAAATAGAATTACAACAAGGAGAACAAGAGTTAGAAACGCAAAAACAAGATGTAGAAAAGCAGTTACAAGACGCAGAAAAAGAATTGATTGATGCAAGACAAGAAATATCAGAAATAGAAAATCCTGAATGGTACATACTAGATAGATATGCAAATTCTGGATATTCAAGTTTTGCACAAGATAAAGAAAGTGTATACAATATAGGTCAAGTATTCCCAATAGTATTTTTCCTTGTAGCAGTATTAATTTCACTCACATCAATGACAAGAATGGTTGAAGAGCAAAGAACACAAATTGGAACTTTAAAAGCATTAGGATATAACAAAATACAAATTGCAGGAAAATACATGCTATATTCAAGTCTTGCATGTATAATTGGTGGATTATTAGGAATGGCAGTAGGATTTATATTAATCCCATCACTTATATGGCACATGTATGAAGTTGTATATCAAGTACCAGAATTCTTAATTAGCTTTAATTGGGAATATGGAGGAGCAGGACTAATATTAATTAGTGTATGTATAATAGGAGCAACAGTTTATTCATGTATAAAAGAATTAAGGCAACAACCAGCAACACTAATGAGACCAAAAGCTCCAAAAATCGGGAAAAGAGTATTCTTAGAAAGAATAAACTTTATATGGAAAAGATTAAGTTTCAGCCAAAAAGTAACAATAAGAAACATATTCAGATATAAAAAGAGATTTATGATGACAATAATAGGAATATTTGGATGTACATCACTAATCTTAGCAGGATTTGGATTAAAAGACTCAATAGGAAGTTTAATGCCAAATCAATATGGGAAAATATTTAAATATGACATGCAAATCAATCTAAAAGACGGATTAGATGAAACACAGAAAAGTGAATATATAGCTGGACTAAATCAAAAAGAACAAATAGAAGATACATTAGAAACAGAAATGTTAACAAGAACAGCTATCAACGGTGAAAATGAGGAAGATGTACAAATAATAGTGCCAAAAAATCAAGACGAATTAGAAAAAATGATTAGCTTAATAGATATTAATTGGAAAGAAAAGATTGAATTGCAAAAAGGTCAAATAGTTATCACAGATAAATTAGCAGAACTTCTTGATGTAAAACAGGGAGATAAAATAACATTAAAAAGTGATGATGAAGAAAATGAAATAGTAATTTCAAATGTTGCAGAAAACTATGTGTATCATTATGCATACATGACAAGAGAAACTTATGAAGAATTATTTGGAAAGCAATATGAAACAAATGCAATACTAACAAAAAATATAGATATGAACGAAGAACAAGAAAATAGTTTATCAACAGAAATTATGAATCAAAATGAAGTTTCATCAATAACTAGAAACTCAGACGCTGAAGAAGTAATGAACACTACAATGAATTCATTAAATTATGTTGTGCTAGTATTAATAGTTTCAGCAGGATTACTTGCATTTGCAGTTTTGTATAATCTATCAAATGTAAATATAAGCGAAAGAATTAGAGAGCTTGCAACAATAAAAGTTTTAGGATTTTACGATAAAGAAGTATATACCTATGTAACTAGAGAAACTATTTTGTTAACATTAATCGGAATAGCTTTAGGCTTAGTTGGAGGATATTTCCTAAATTACTTTATTATTGGAACTTGCGAAATTGATATGCTTAGATTTAGCAAAGTTATTCATCCAATAAGTTATTTGTATGCTATATTAATAACAGTAGTTTTTACAGTAATAGTAAACATTTTTACGTATTTTGCATTGAAAAAAATAGATATGATAGAAAGTTTGAAAAGCATAGAATAGGGATTTTTAGGACCGTCCCCTAATCCCGAAAAAGAAAGGTGAAAAGATGGAAATTGACGAAATAAAAAATGCCAAAACAAACAGAATAGGAAAAAAGATAGAATATTATGAGCAAATTGATTCGACACATAAATATGCACAAAGAATTGCTGAGAAGGAAAAAAACAGAGAAAATGACGGAAAAGTAATAATAGCAGAAGTACAAACAGATGGAATAGGAACTAAAGGAAGGCAATGGTACACAGGAAAAGGCAAAAACATTGCTATGACAATAATTTTAAATACTGCTAAAAAGGCAAAAGATTTAAAAGATTTGCCAATAGAAATAGCAAAAGCAATTCAAAAATCTATATATGACTTATATGGATATACTTTAGAGATAAAACTACCAAATGATTTAATGTTGAATGGAAAGAAAATATGTGGAATTTTAACTCAAATTAATACTTTAGGAGAAGAAATTCAGTATATTTTAATTAGTTTTGGCTTCAATGTTAATGAAGATAATTTTGTAAATTATGATAGTGAAGAAATGAAATTAAAACAGATTGCAACTTCTTTAAAACATGAATTTAAAAAAGAATTTAAAAGAGAAGAAATAATAGCTAAAATACTAGAAAATATTGAAAAAATAGAACTTTAAACCAATTAAAGTTCTATTTTTTTACATGGAGAATAAAATGTATTACAAATACAATATTAATAATTTATGCAAAAGGTTTATAGGTAAATCCTTTACTAAAAACCTAAATACATTATACAAGGAATGATAATATGGAAGTACATCAAGTTGCAGAAAATAACTTTTTAGTTAATATATTCAAAGGAATAGGAATAGCATTTGCAATCACACTAATACTATTACTTATATTTTCGGCAGTATTAACATTTTCTAATATAAGCGAAAATGTCATAAGCCCAGTTATAATAACAGCAACTGCAATAAGTATATTAATTGGAAGTTCAATAGGAAACAACAAAATTAAGAAAAATGGACTACTAAATGGAGCTTTGGTTGGAATTATTTATATGGTCATAATATACTTGATTTCAAGTCTTTTAAACTGGAGATTTAGTTTAAACTTGCAAAGCATAATAATGATAGTAGTAGGCATGATATTTGGAATGCTTGGAGGAATTATTGGAGTAAATAGGTAAGGAAACATTAGCATAATAAGAGGCATAGTTAAATAAAAGATACTAAATACCAGCATTCCAATAATCAATTAAATATTGCCTTTGAGAATTAGGAACAATATTAATACGAATTGCAGACATAGGCTTATCATAACTATACATAGTTTCTTGACCATTATATTTACAAGGAAGCCAGCCGATACCTTTAATATAAATTTGATAAACAACTGAATATTCAGAGTAATCATCTAAAGATAAAGCAATTCCTGAAAGACCAAAAGGATATTGCTTAGCAATTTCTTCTGGTATTGGATTATAACCATTAGGAGAGGAATAATTCACACCTGTTCCTCCAAATTCAGTAAATATTTTACCTGAAAGATAAGCCAAATTTTCCTTATTCACAGTTCTCCAAGAACTTAAAGGGTTATATCCATAATTATATCTAAGTTCAGTAAATTTACAATTACCAGAAGAACCCTCACCATAATAAGTATAAAGAAAAGCTCTACCTTTTAAAGAAGATGGATTAAGGCTACCAGATGTTCTAATAAATAATGCTTCTGTTTTGCAAATACTATCAGAATTGATAACTTGCTCACCTGCGATACTACCCGAAGTAACCAAATATGTATTATTAGTTCCAGCATCATATGCACCATATTCCAAAATTATATTACTTGCTTTTTTTATTGAAACCAATGGTGAGGCAGGATTTTGAGCAAAATCTTTTATAGGTAGTTTATATTCAATAGGATTAGAAAAAGTGCGTGATAAAATCATATTATCAGAAGAAATATCCCAACCATTAACAGGCTGAATACCTTCATTTATTTTGATAGTTCCTCTAGAATAATTATCAGATATTAATTCTTCAGAAAAAATAGTAACTGGAGCGGTATTATCAATTAAAATATTAGAAGAAAATGTTTTTTCCGAACTATTTTGCAAAGATGTATCAATAGCTGAACCTTCTAAAAACGTAATACTTAACTTCCCATCACCAGGAACACTTGTAAAAACAATATCATAAATATGTTCACTTTCAGAAATACAAGTAATCCTTTTAAAATTAACAGAAACTAATTTATTATTAACTTTGATTTTAATATGATTAGAATCTAAATTAATTTTTGAAAGATGGTCTTCTATTATTTGAATTCTAGTTGTAATTATATGAGTTTTATTAGCATATTTGGGATATTGAGTGTTAGTATTACTAAAACTAAGTAATTTAATTTCTGGCGGTGTATTGTCAAGTTCTAATCTTGCGACTAGAAATGAATTTTCAAATTGATATTTGGCTAATGAAGAAAAAGAAAAGAATGGCAATATTAGGGCAATGAAAAAACTAAGAATTATAAATAGCTTTGTTTTCAATAAGCATACCTCCTTAAATTAATATAATTTGTGGAAGAGATATATATATTATAATGTAAAATTCTGGAAAAGTCAACCGCTATTTTTTGTCGAATTTTGCGATGAAAAGTTAGAAAAAATTGTAAAAAATAGTTGACATTTCCAAAATATGGAATTATAATTAGTTTAACATTTTCATTTTTCTATAATTTTTTTCAAAATTTTTAATCGAAAAACATTTCAAGAAAAATCAAAATAAAAATATAAAAAGGAGGAATGCTTATTGAAAAAGAAAGCAGTAATAATTATCGCTATTTTAGTAGCAATTATTTTATCATTTGTAGGAGGACAAACCTATTCAAAATATGTAACAGAAGTTAGAGGAGATGGAACAGCACAAATTGCAACATGGGATTTTAAAGTAAATGGACAAAAAGAAGAAGTACAAACAATATCTCTAGGTTCTACATATGATAGCTCTACATTAGTAAATGGAAAAATAGCACCAGGAACAGAAGGAAATTTTCAAATTAAAGTTGATGCAACAGGTTCAGATGTAGGGATTGATTACAAAATTAAATTTACTGACGAAACAACTAAACCAGCTAATTTAAAATTTTATTATCAGGAGGTAGAATATAATTCTATTTTAGAATTAGGAGAGGCTTTATCTGGAACTATCAATGCAGATGATGAAAACAAATCAAAAACATTTGATATTAAATGGAAATGGAATTATGAAACAGGAAGTAATCCAACAGAAGTAGCTTCTAATGATAAAATAGATACACGAAATGCACAAGAAATTACAAACTATGAATTTGATGTCATCGTTTCAGGAACACAAGTTGTACCACAAGCATAGAATTTTGTGGAATTTGTTGTTAATTTGTAGTATTTTATTAGTTCTCATGATTATTTATATCCAATTTTTTTCAAGTGAAATGAATATAAAACCTTTTGGAATAGAGGTTCTAAGAGTTATGTCTGACAGTATGAACCCAGTATTTAAGAAAAATGATATCATCATTATCCAAGAACAAAATGAATATAAAGTCGGAGATATAGTGGCATATATTGCTGATGATGGCAATATAGTAACACACAGAATTATAGAAAAAAATGAAAATGGATTTTACACAAAAGGAGACAATAATAATACAAAAGATGAAGTACTAATTCATTCTAATAACATTATTGGTAAATTCAAAATAGTACTTTATTCATCTAAAACAAGCGAAAATACTAATGATTAGCTTGATTTAAAATATAATAAAATCTTGCAATAGTAAAATCAGAAAGGGGAGATGATTTATTAAAAAAACTGAAAAATCAAATGTAGAAAATAAAATTATAAAATTAAACATTAAAAAAGGAAAAATTAAAAAAAGAGAAGTAGTTTTATTATTAATAGTATTAATGGTAATTTCACTTTTTATATCTGGATATAGTATGGGAAAAAGTATGAGTACAACACAAATAAATTCAACTACAGAAATTGCAAAACCAATTTTAGAAGTTGAAAACAATCCAGAAATAACAATAACATCAACAAATAAAGAAAGTACATATGATTTTAAAGTGAAAAATTACAATGCAAATGAAGAAATTACACAGGTTGATTTATTATATACAATAGAAATATTAACAAAAACAGATGAAAGTATTACTTTCAAATTATATAAAAATGATGAAGAAATACCTTTAGAAGAAAACAAAAGTGAAGAATTTTTATTATCAAAAGACGAAAAGCAAGAAGATAATTACAAACTAAAAATCCTATATGATAAAGGAAAAGCACAAGGAAGAGATATTTTTCAAGATGTGCAAATAAAGGTCCATACAGAACAAAGAAAAGTTTAGGTCAAAAATTAAACAATATTAAAGGAACAAAACAGAAAGGAAAACAACTAAATGGAAGCAAAAAATAAAAACAAAAAGAAAAAAATAATAATTATATTGATAATTCTTCTTATAATATTAATCTGGTTTTTATCAAAAAGCAATTTAAACTTTTTCAAAGATGATATAATATTTTTTAAAAATTTTTATTCTTCACAAGGCATAGGTGAAAACAATAAAGAAAATGAAGAAAATCAGAATAGTCAAATTTATAATTCAAATTCAGATAATGTGTTTAGAATATCTACTAAAAAATCTGAAACAAGAG
Source organism: uncultured Clostridia bacterium (assembly GCA_944387525.1). Lineage (GTDB taxonomy): Bacteria > Bacillota > Clostridia > TANB77 > CAG-508 > CAG-269. The sequence goes on from CALXFF010000021.1 coordinate 10,141, forward strand.
AAACCTCTTTATTTTCAAACATATCAAATGAAACAAATTGGAATCGAATAATATATCCAGGAACAAAAGGAGAATTTTCAATAAAGCTATATGGACAAGAAAATTTAAATTATCAGATTATATTCCAAAGCAAAAATCAAAAGCCTAAAAATTTAGTGTTTAATGAAAAAGGAAGAGATAATTATTATGAAACACTAGAAGATTTAGGTGAGACTTTAAATGGAAATATAAAGAAAGGAGAAGTAAAGGAAATTTCCATTGAATGGCAATGGAAGTATGAAACAAATGAAAGTGGAGATATGCAAGATACAAAAGATGGAAATGAATTAAAAGAATATAACTTTTTAATTATTGCAAGAGGAGAAGAAAAGATATAGAAAAAACGAAAATGAAATTTACATTTGAGAGAACTTATTATAAAAAATGTTTTTATGAAAGTTCTCTCACTTTTTAGTGTAATTTTCAAAAAACAGTTGATATTTTTCCAGATTTAATATAAAATCTAAAAAGACAAAAGGAGGACAAAAGATGATAACATTACAAGACGTTATAAAAAACGAAGAGGTAGAAGCCTTAATAAAAGGCGCACAAAAACAATTAGACAGCTTAGGATATACAGAACATAGTCATAGACATATAGCAATAGTATCAGAAAGAGCAGGAGAAATTTTAGAAAAACTGCGGATATCCAGAAAGAACGGTAGAACTTGCAAAAATTGCAGGATATATGCATGATATAGGAAACTGTGTAAATAGAACAGACCATGCACACAGTGGAGCAATATTAGCATACAACATTTTAAAAAACATGGGTATGCCAGTAGAAGAAAGAACAGAAATAATGATGGCAATAGGAAACCATGACGAAAACACAGGAACAGCAATTAGTGACATATCAGCTGCATTAATACTAGCAGATAAATCAGATGTTCATAGAAATAGAGTTACAAACACTAATTTATCAACATTTGATATACATGACAGAGTAAATTATGCAGTTACAAATGCTGAACTAGAACTAAATGCAGAAGAAAGAAAAGTAATATTAAATTTAACAATAGATACAAAACTATGTCCAGTATTAGACTATTTTGAAATATTTATGGATAGAACAATGATGAGTAAATATGCAGCAAAATATTTAAAAATATGGTTTGAATTAGTTATTAATGGGACAAAATTATTATAATTTCCAGTTGAAAAATAATTACAATTTTGACAAGGTGTTTGAGAAAGGAATGGGAAAGATGAAAAAAATTAAAATACTAACAATAATACTATTAATAATATTAATCACAATGGTTGCATTTTGGGGAATATACACACAAGTGCAAAATAGAATGGAAAATCAAGTAAAAGACTATTCTTATGCAATGGATTTAGCAGGAAGCAGAGTAGTTAGATTAATTGTAAGTGACGAAAACGAAACTACAGTCAAAGACTCTGAAGGAAATGTTGTAGAAGATAGTGAAAATTTAACAGATGATGAAATAGCAGAAAAAGGTTACACTAAAGAAGAAACACCATATAATAGTGATGAAGTAAAAACAGTTGATAATTATAAAAAATCAAAAGAAATAATAGAAAAAAGATTCAATGAACTTGGAATATCAAACTATATTACAAAATTAGATGAAGAAACAGGCGATATAATAGTAGAAGTTACTGAAAATGAAAATACAGATAGCATTGTAAGTAATTTAGCAACAACAGGCAAATTTGAGATAGTAGATAGCCAAACACAAGAAGTTCTAATGGATAATAATGATATAAAACTTGCTAATGTAATGTATGGAGCAGATTCAAGTTCTGCAACAAGTTCAGGAACAATGGTATATCTAAACATTGAATTTACAAAAGAAGGAAAAAGTAAATTAGAAGAAATCAGTACAAATTATACAAAAACAACTGAAGATACAAATACAACATCAGAAGATGCTAATACAACTGATGAAAATGCAACAACAGACGAAACATCAGATGATACTAGCTCAGATGATACAACAGAAAAAACAATAACAATGAAAATTGATGGTGAAGAGATAATGACAACAAGTTTTGATGAACCAATCAGAACAGGAAGATTACAACTTTCAATAGGAAGCGCCACAACAGATACAGATACATTAAATGGATATATAAATCAAGCATCAAACATGGCTGTAGTATTAGATACAGGAAATATGCCAGTTAGATATAAAGTAGACACAAATGAATTTATTGAATCAGACATAACACAAAATGAATTACAAATAGCAAGCTATGTAATGCTTGGAATTGTAGGACTAGCACTAATAGTATTAATAATTAGATATAAACTATTGGGATTGCTAGGAGCATTTAGTTATGTTGGACTAATGTCAATCTTGTTATTAGTAATTAGATATGCAAATGTTGTTTTATCAATGGAAGGAATATTCGGAATTGCAATAGTATTAATATTAAACTACATTTTTGTAAATAAATTCTTAAACAAATTAAAAGACAATAGAAAAGACCTATCAAAAGAAGAAGTAATAAAAGCAAACAAAGAAACATACAAAGAGTTCTTCATAAGAATAATACCAGTAATAATAATGGTAATTGCATTTTCTTTTGTACAATGGACACCTATTAGTAGTTTTGGAATGGCAATGATTTGGGGAATAGCTTTAATTGCATTATATAATGTAATATTTACAAATAACTTATTAAAATTAAAAGCCAAAAAAGATTAGCATTTAACAAAACTAAATAAAACTAACAGTAAAACAATTGTCAAAGGAAGGAATGATATATAAATGAAAAATATAAGTAAAAAAGCAAAAATTTTGAGTATAATATTAGCAATAATTATAATTGCTGGAATTATAGTAATCGCAACAAAAGGATTCAACTTTGATTTAAAATATGAAAAATCGCAAAAAGTTGAACTATATATAGAACAAGATTTTAATATAAGTGATATAAAAACAATAACAGATGAAGTAATGCCAGGAAAACAAGTAATAATACAAAAAGTAGAAGTATTTGAAGATAGTGTAAGCATAACAGCAAAAGAAATTACAGATGAAGAAAAATCAAACTTGATAACAAAAATAAACGAAAAATATGGAACAGAATTATCATCAGATAGCACAGAAACAGAAGATATTCCACACACAAGAGCAAGAGATATTGTTAAACCATATGCATGGCCATTTGCAATTGCAACAATAATTATCTTAGCATATATGGCAATACGTTATCACAAATTGGGAAGTATAAAAATAATTGCAAAAACAATTGGAATAAATATAGTAGCACAAGCAACACTAATAAGTGTAATTGCAATTACTAGAATTCCATTTGGCAGATTAACTATTCCAATGGTTCTTGCAATATATCTACTAACGATGGTTGGTTTAACTGCAAGATTTGAAAAAAGATTGGAAGAAAATAAAACAGAAAACAAAGAAAGTAAATGATGATTTGGGTGATTTAGGGACGGAGCAAAAATCATCAAAATTAAAAGACATCCTATACATGGATGTCTTTTTGAGATTGAGCAACTTCTTTTTCAAAAGATTCAGCCCACTCAAGTTGTTGGTCAATTAAAGTCTTGCCCATTTCAGAAGCGGGGCTATAAAAAGTCCAGACCAAAGCCTCTATGGAATCTTCTACATTATCAGCGGCTTCCCAATCAGCCGGAGCATATCCGTTGTAAGAGATAAGCTGATAATTATCTGCAGTTGGAGAAAGTTCAGACACTAAAAACTCTAATTGAGTTTTAAAATCACTAACATCTTGTCCTTTCTCATCTGCAAAAGACTTCAAACTGTCAAGCCTTCCGTATCCCCATTGACAAAGCCCATAAAAGTTTCCATCATTAGATGTGGCTGAGCTGTCAAAATTTGAAGAGGACCGTATCAATGCCACAATGCTAGTAGCCTGCTCAGAAGAAAATCCTTCTTCGATAAAGAACTTATATGCCTCGAGTGGCAAATCTTCTTTAGTTGTCTCTTTAGGAATTGCAACAAAAATCAGTGCAATAGCTAAAGAAAGAGTTACAATTGTTGAGATTATCCGTTTTTTCATAGTGTTCTCCTTTCAATCTCTTTTATAGTTGCTATACAATAATTATATCAAAAATTTGCTGAAAACTCAAATTATGTAAAAAAGAATAAAGAAATAAATTAAGCAAAATAAAAAAATTACTAAAAAACTATACAAAAAACAAAAAACTAATGATATAATATGCATCAAATGGAAGAAGGAAAAATGGAGGAAAAATAAATGGGAAATATAGTATTACTAGATGAACTAACAATAAACAAAATAGCAGCAGGAGAAGTAATAGAAAGACCAGCATCTGTAATAAAAGAAATGGTAGAAAACTCAATAGATGCAGGAGCAACAAACATAACAGTAGAAATAAAAAATGGAGGAATATCATATATAAAAGTAACAGACAATGGAAAAGGAATAGCACAAGACGACTTAGAAATAGCATTTGAAAGACATGCTACAAGTAAAATCAGAAGTGCAGATGATTTAGACACAGTAACATCAATGGGGTTTAGAGGTGAGGCATTAGCAAGTATAGCAGCAATAGCAAATGTAGAAATGGTATCAAAAACAAAAGATCAAGATGTAGGATATAAAATAGTAGTACAAGCAGGAGATGTACTAGAAAAAGAAGAAACAGCTTGCCAAGTAGGAACATCAATCACAGTAAGAAACTTATTTTTCAATACACCAGTAAGATACAAATTTTTAAAAAAAGATTACACAGAAGCAGGATATATTGAAGATGCAATAACAAGAATTGCTTTAGTAAATCCAAATATAGCAATAAAATTAATAAACACAGGAAAAACAGTAATACAAACAAATGGAAATGGTGACATGAAAAGTGTAATATATAGTATTTATGGGAAAGACGTTGCAAATGCAATATTAGATGTAGATTACAAATATGAAGATATACATGTAACAGGAGTGATAGGAAAACCAGAAATAGCAAGGTCAAACCGTTCTAACCAGCTATTCTTTGTAAATAAAAGATATATCAAAGACAAAACGCTAACAGCTGCAACAGAGCAAAGTTATAAAGGGCTAATACCAATAGGAAAATTTGGTTTTGTAGTATTAAATATCGAAATGAATCCTGCAAAAGTTGATGTTAATGTACATCCAGCAAAACTAGAGGTTAGATTTGAAGAAGAAAGTAAAGTATTCCAAGCAATTTATCATTCAATAAAAGATACACTACTAAAAAGTGAATTAGTTGCAGATACTTCAAAACCAGAAGAAGTAAGTACAGCGATAAATAAAAGGGCATTAAGTTTTGATGAAAGATTGAAGAATTTAAGAGAATCTAAAAAAGAAAATCATCAACAAGGAGGACTATTTTCTTTTAGAAAGCAAAACGAAAAACAAATTGAGGAATATACAGATGAGGAAAGTAAAATAAAAACTAATATAATTGAGGATGTATTTAGAAGCAAAAATGGAAATATGGAAGAAACAAAAACTTCAATAGAAAAATCTGAAGAAAAAACAGATTCACAAAACACAAGTAACAAAATTGATTATACAAAGCCATTAGATACATCTGATGTATTAACACAATTAAAGAAAATGAAAGAAAAAATTGAGCAAGAATTACAAGAAAAGAATATTGTGCCAGCAACTTTAATGGATAACACTGAAGAATATAAATTAAGTAAAGAAAATGTGAATAGAAACTACAGGGAAAATGATTCGGAGAATTTAAAAAACAGAGAAGATGATGAAAAAGAAACATCTAGCACAGAAAATGCAAACAATGATGAAAAAAATATTGAAAACAGAGGAGAAAATAAACAAAGCGAAGCAAATAAAGACGAAGCAAATAAAAATGAAATAAATAAAGAAGAAGTTAAACAAAATCAAGAACAAGAAAAAGAACCAGTAGCAGATGCTCATAAAGCAATTGAAGAAATAAAAGACGAAGAAGTACAAAAAGAATTCACTGAAATAAAACAAAAAATGCAAGAGCTAAATGATAATCCACAAGTAGTATCAGATGACTTTAATGAAATGTATGCAAAAATGTTTGGAAGAAGACCGATAACAGAAGAAACAGCAGAAGAAAAAGAAAAAGCAAAACAAGAATCAAAAATGAGTGCGGTAGACATAGTAAAAGACAACATATCTGTATTTGAACAAACAGAAGAATTCAAAAAGCCAACATATAAATTTATCGGAATAGTATTCAAAACATATATAATCCTTGAAATAGGAAATGAAATGTACATTTTAGACCAACACGCAGCACATGAAAGAATAATGTATGAAAAAGTAAAGAAAAATTACTATAGTGAAACTAACAAAGATTCACAAATGTTATTATTGCCAGACATAATAACACTAACACATAAAGAAATGGATATAGCAAAAGACAACATGAAAATGTTTGAACAAGCAGGGTTTAGTTTAGAAGAATTTGGAGAAAATACTATTAAGCTAACAGGAGTGCCAACTGTATGTATTGACTTAGATACAAAAGAGCTGTTCTTAGAAACATTAGATGAAATTAATACAGTTGCAAGAACTGCAAAACAAGAAAAAGAAGAAAAGTTTATTGCAACAGTAGCATGTAAAGCAGCAGTAAAAGCAAATATGGCATTAACAAGAGAAGAAGTGGAAAGTCTAATGGACAAGTTGCTTCAATTACCAAATCCATTTACATGCCCACATGGAAGGCCAACAGTAATTAAAATGACTAAGTATGATATTGAGAGAAAGTTCGCTAGAAAATAAGAAAGGAAGAAAAGCATGGCATTTATAATTGTAATTGCATTAATTATATACTTTATAAACATAGCTTGGACTTGGAAAAGTCTTGGAGAAATCGAGAAAAACCAAAAAGTGATATTTATCATAGTAGGACTATTAATTTTATTCATAATAACACTAATAACATTTAATATATCTACAAAAAATGTAGCGTATCAACATCAAGGACAAACACAGCTAATTAGAAATGTATTAGTAGCAATATTCACAGGAATTAATGGAGTTATAATTATGCCACAATTTGCAAAAATACTAGAAAAAGCAAAAAACGGAGATTTAGAAAAAAATCAAATAAGAAATAGAATTATTCTATGGGTTATAGTATTGATAATTTGTATAATTTTTGAATGTGGATATATGGAAAGCACACAACAAGGAATAGTAAATATACAACATTCTTTACAGAATTCAAATCAGAATTTATAATGATAAAAAGTAAAATAAAAAGTTAGATATATAATTGAGTAGTCGGAAGGAGGAATAAAGATGTGTCTCCAAAAGGACAAAAATGTCCAAACGGAAACGTCCCCAAAAGGACAAAAAGAACAAGTTATAGTAATTTGTGGACCTACAGCATCAGGAAAAACAGGACTTTCAATTGAACTTGCAAAAAAAATAAATGGAGAAATAGTATCAGCAGATTCAATGCAAATATATAAAGACATGAATATAGGAACTGCAAAACCAACAACTGAAGAAATTCAAGGGATAAAGCATTATTTAATAGACTTTGTTTCACCTGACGAAAGATACAGCGTAGCAGATTATAAAAAAGATGCCAAAAAAGCAATAAAAGAAATTATAGATAAAGGGAAAACTCCAATAGTTGTTGGAGGCACAGGATTATATGTTGATAGTTTGATATATGAAATAGAATATCCAGAAATAGAATTTGATGAAGAATATCGTAAAGAACTAGAAAAAATAGTTGATGAAAAAGGGTTAGAATATGTATATGAAAAAGCAAAAGAAATAGATCCACAAGCGATAGAAAAAATAAGCAAAAATGATGCAAAAAGAATTCTTAGAATCTTAGAAATATATCATGCAACAGGAAAAAACAAAACTGAGCAAGAAATTGAATCAAGAAAAAAAGAAGTAGAATATGATTATAAAGTTTATGCAATTAATTGGGATAGAGAAACTCTATACGAAAGAATAAATAAAAGAGTGGATAACATGATAGAACAAGGATTAATAGAAGAAGTTGAGAAAATATCAAAAAAATATAATAAATTTCCAACAGCAATGCAAGGATTAGGATATAAAGAAGTTGTAGAATATCTAAAAGGAAATTCTACAAAAGAAGAAATGATAGAAAAAATAAAAAAAGAAACGAGACACTATGCAAAAAGACAATTAACTTGGTTTAGAAAAAATAAGCAAACTATATGGCTAGATGGGGAAAAGCTAACAGAGTATAATGTGAATTTAATTTGTAGTGATTGTAATATTTAAAAAAGTGGCGTCCCTAAAGTATCCAAAAATGGTCAGTCCGAACCTGTCCCCAAACTAACCAATGAAAGGAATGAAGAAGATATTGGAAAAGCAAAATAAAGAACAAGAGAAAACAACTAAAAAAACAATATTAAACCAGAAAAAGAAGATAATATTAAATATCATAATTGTAGCAGTTCTTATTTATGTTATATATGCAATATATCTTCTTATTAAAGAGCCGACAAACATATTTACAATAGAAGAAGGAACATTGTATCAAGAAGAGACTGATATAGGATATGTTATAAGAAAAGAAACGGTAGTAAGAGGAAATAACTATAAAAACGGAATGGAGCAAATAAAGGCAGAAGGTGAAAGAGCAGCCAAGAATGAAAATATATTTAGATATTACAGCACAAATGAAGAAAGTTTAAAACAAAAAATAGCAGAGCTAGATGAGCAAATTCAAACTGCAATGACAGAAAACACTAATATATTTTCAGCTGATATAAAATCATTAGAAGACCAAATAGATGAAAAATTAAAAGAAATTAATCAAATTACAGATGTAACAACATTAACTGAATACAAAAAAGAAATTGATAATTTGATTACAAAAAAAGCAAAAATAGCAGGAGATTTAAGCCCACAAGGTTCATATTTAAATCAATTAATAGAAGAAAGAAAACAATATGAAAGTCAGCTAAATTCAGGTGCTGAATATGTTAAAGCACCTATGAGTGGAATAGTGTCATATAAAGTAGATGGACTAGAAGAAACACTAACACCAGATAATTTTGGAAGTATAAATAAAGAATTTTTAGAAAAATTAAACTTAAAAACTGGAGAAATTGTAGCAACAAGCGAAGAAGCGGGTAAAGTTATTGATAATTTTGCATGTTACATTGCAACAATATCATCATCTGAAGAAGCAAAACAAGCTGAAGTTGGAGATGACGTAAAAGTTAGATTATCAAATAATGCAGAAATATCAGCAGAAATAATCAGTATATCACAAGAAAATGAAAATGAGGTTTTACTAATACTAAAAGTTAATGAACAAATAGAAGAACTTATAAATTACAGAAAAATATCATTTGACTTAATATGGTGGGATGAAACTGGATTAAAAATACCAAATGAAGCAATCGTCGAAATAGATGGACTAAAATATGTTGTTAGAAATAGGGCTGGATATTTAAATAAAATACTTGTAAATGTTACAAAACAAGGGGAAGATTACTCTATTGTACAACCGTATACAACAGAAGAATTAAAAGAATTAGGCTTTTCAAATGAAGAAATAAATTCATACAGAAAGATTTCTTTGTATGATGAAATTGTATTAAATCCAGATTTAAGTGAAGTAGAATAAATATTACAAAAACATTACAAAAATATTAAAATTTAATTACATTCGTAAAAAATATTGACATTATGGCAAAAAAAGTAGATACTTAGTATGTCAAAACAAAGGAAGTAAATTTAGGAGGTTTTTTTATGTCAGGAGCTTTAATGAATAAAGTATGGGATTTATTTGGGATGGACTCAGCCGAGCCAGAAGAATACGAGGATGAAAACATCTATGAATATGATGATGAGGATGAAGAAGTAGAAGATAAAAAACTATTTGGAAGAAAAAACAAGGACAGAGAAAAAGTAGTTTCTATGCCACAAACTCAAACAAATGCAATAAAAATGGTTATATCACAACCAACTACATTTGAACAATCAGATGAAATATGTAGTTTCTTAAAAGAGAAAAAATCTGTTATAGTAAATTTGGAATATGTTAACAAAGATGTAGCAAGAAGAATTGTTGACTTTATTAGTGGTGGAGTATATGCATTAGATGGATATATCCAAAAAGTTTCAAACTCAATATTCTTAGTTGCACCATCAAACTATGAAATAACAAATGAAATGGCAAGAGAAGAAATGAAAAGCAAACTTTCTGTATCTTGGTTAAAAAATAATGGAATAAACTAATAACACTATTTTATACCTAAGGGAAGGAATGATAAATTTGATTACACCATTAGATATCGAAAATAAAAAATTTTCTAAGCAAATGATGAATGGATACAATGTAGAAGAAGTAGATGATTTTTTAGACGAATTGACATTAGATTACACAAAGAATTATAAAGAAGTAAATGAACTAAGAGATAAAGTTGAAGAATTAAATAAAAGTTTGGAACATTACAAAACAATTGAAGAAACTCTTCAAAATACATTAGTAATGGCTCAATCAACAGCTGAAGATGTCAAAAAAGTAGCAAGACAACAAGCAGACCAAATAATAAATGAAGCAAAAGGCACAGCTCAAAAACAAGCAAGTGATTTAGATAATGAAATAGTTGCAAAAAAGAAGGAATTAGAAGACGTAAAAAAACAATTTGATATATATAAAGCAAAAATGGAATCATTATTAATTTCTCAACTAGAATTATTAAAAGATATTAACAAAGATGATGCATAAATTATTTATTACAAAAGATGAAGGCTATCCCAAAAAGATAGTCTTATTTTTGTCATACTACAAAAATATGTTACAGAACTATTAAATATATGTTACATTTCTATTAATAGTATTGACTTTGATTGAAAAAAGAATAAAATAGTAGTATCAAAGAAAGGACGATTTGAAAAATAATCAGCATCTTGCGTTGCTAAGCTCGTTTGCTAGCAATATACTAATTTTTTTCAAATTGAAATAAGAAATCATGAGAATTATTGCAGGAGAAAAGCGTGGCACAAAATTATATACACTAGAAGGATTAAACACAAGACCTACGCTAGATAGAGTAAAAGAATCTTTATTTAATATTATACAATCAGAAATAAGAGACAGTATTTTTTTGGACATATTTGCAGGAAGTGGTGCAATAGGATTAGAAGCAGTAAGTAGAGGAGCAAAAAAAGCGATACTTTGTGATAACAATAAACAAGCAATACAAATAATAAAAAAGAATATTGAAAAAACACGGATATCAAGACAAAGTAGAACTTTATCAAATGCAATTTAATGAATTAATAGAAAACAAACTAAAAGAAAAAGTAGATATTGTATATTTAGATCCACCATATAAGACAAATTACGCAATTGATGCAATCAAAGTATTGATTAAAAAGGAAATCTTAAAAAGTGATAGTATAATAATAATAGAAACAGACCAAAAAGAAGAAATAAAAGAACAACTAGAAAATTTAGATATAGATATTATAGATGAAAGAAAATATGGAAGAGCAAATCTAATATTTTTACAATACAAAAATTAAAATTTTATATTGTAAAAAATAGCATTGCACTGAAAAAAGAAGGTTTAAGCTAAGAAAGGGGTAAAACCATGGAAATATTTACATTATTAGAAACATTGGAGGATTTATTAGAAAGAAGCAGAAATCTGCCATTCTCTTCAAAGGGAATAGTAGATAAAGATGAAATGCTTGATTTAATAAAAGAAATTAGATTAAAACTTCCAGATGAACTAAAACAAGCTAAATGGGTTAAAGAAGAAAGACAACGTATATTAGTAGAAGCTCAAAAAGAAGCAGATGGAATTGTTAAAGAAGCAGAAAATAGAATAATTGCAATGATAGATGAACATGAAATTACAAGAAAAGCATATGACCAAAAAACAGAAATTATCGAAACAGCTAATGAAATGTCAAGAGAAATTTCTAAAGGTACTAAAGAATATGCAGATAGTCTTCTTGCAAATACTGAAAATGTATTAAATGATACTTTAAATAAATTGGGAACTAATATGACAGAAGCCTTGAATTTAATGCAAATTTCTTTGGAGGATACAATTAAAACAATTCAAAATAGTAGAAAAGAGTTGAAATAGATAGCAATCAGAAGTCGGATATCAGAAGTCAATATTGTTTATGTCATGGACTTTTGGTTTCCGGCTTTTAATTAGAAAGGATGGTAAAAATATAGTGGCAGCAAAAAGAAAAAGAAGATATCAGAAAAGAAAAAAGACAACTTCTAAAATGGATATGGCAGTAGTTATACTAATAGTTGTAAGTATCCTTTTAGCAGTTTTAATATATACAAAATCAGGAATGGTAGGAACAAAATTAAATGAAATATTAGGTGGAATATTTGGAATAGTACAATACATATTACCTATTGGTATTTTTGTGATTGCCATAAAAATAGCATCAAATGGAAATGAAGAATTTAAAATGAAATTAGTACAATATGGAGTGCTTTTAATAGCATTATCCATTGTATTAAGTGTGTTTCAAATATCTGGAGGAGAACTACAAACAAATGGAGAACTTTCAAGCATAGTTAAAGATGCATATTATTTAGGCTCACAAAGTAAAGGTGGAGGAGCAATAGGTGCACTTGGAGCAGTTCCTTTAGTAAACCTTTTAGGAGTTATAGGAGCAATTATACTATGTTTAGGAATAGCAGTAATATTAATAGTATTTACATTTGGAATTAACTTGTCAGAAAAAATTCAAGAAATGGCTGACAAGATGGAAGAAAGACGAGAAGAAAAATTAGAATACCGTGAGCAAAGAAAAAAAGAATTAGCACAAATGGCTGAAGAAGAACAAGAAACACCAGCACAAAGAAGAAGAAGAGAAAGACAAGAAAGATTGGCTCAAAAAGAATTAGAAAAACAGAAAAACAATCCAATGGAAAACCAAATAAAAATCAACTTTGGTGGACGAATTGTGGATAGTGGAGACGAAAAACAAGGTTTAAAGAAATATGACCACAGTAATGATGACTTAGAACCATTAACAAAAGAAAGTAAAAAAGGATTGTTATCAAGAAAACAAGCTGAAAATAAACAAGAAGTAATTGAACCAGATGTTTTAGAAAACAACTTATTCAAGCAAGAAGATGAACAAAAAGAAGAAAAGAAAAGAGAGGTTTTACAATTAGAACATGCAATGACAGTTGAAGATGAACATTATGAATATCCACCAGTAGAGTTACTTAGCAAAGCAGGAAAGAAAACACTAAAAGGTGGAGCAAAGCTATTGACAGATACAGCAACAAAACTTCAAAAAACCTTATATAGTTTTGGAGTATCTGCAAAAGTTGAAAATGTATCAGTAGGACCAGCAATAACACGTTATGAGCTTAAACCAGCAGAAGGAGTTAGAGTTAGCAAAATAGCAAACCTAGCAGATGATATAGCATTAAACTTGGCAGCAGAAACAATACGTATAGAAGCACCAATACCAGGAAAACAAGCAGTAGGAATTGAAGTACCAAACCGTGAAAAGGAAGCAGTACATCTAAGAGAAGTATTAGATAGTGATGAATTTAGAAAAAGTGATTCGAAACTAACAATAGCACTTGGAAAAGACGTTGCAGGAGAAATCCAGTTAGCAGATATAGCAAAAATGCCACATGTATTAATTGCAGGTTCAACAGGTTCAGGAAAAAGTGTGTGCATAAATACAATAATAACAAGTATAGTTTATCATGCAAAACCAAGTGAGGTTAAATTTGTAATGGTAGACCCAAAAGTAGTTGAATTATCAGTATATAATGGAATACCACATCTATTAATCCCAGTAGTAACAGACCCAAGAAAAGCAGCAGGAGCGCTTGCATGGGCAGTTCAAGAAATGGACAACAGATACAATCTATTTGCTCAAAAAGGAGTAAGAGACTTAAAAGGATACAACAAAGCAATAGAAAAAGAAGAAGGAATGGGAAAACTACCACAAATAGTAATAATTATAGATGAGTTAGCAGACTTAATGATGGTAGCAAAAAATGACGTAGAAGATGCAATATGTCGTTTAGCACAAAAAGCAAGAGCTGCAGGAATGCACCTAGTAATTGCAACACAAAGACCATCAGTAGATGTAATCACAGGACTAATCAAAGCAAATATACCATCAAGAATAGCATTTGCAGTATCATCACAAGTAGACTCAAGAACAATATTAGATAGTGTAGGAGCAGAAAAACTACTAGGAAAAGGAGATATGCTATATTTCCCATCAGGAGCACCAAAGCCATCAAGAGTACAAGGAGCATTTGTATCTGATGACGAAGTAGAAAAAATAGTAGATTTCATAAAATCAAATGGAACAGCGACATATAGTGAAGATATATTAGAAAGCATAGAAAATAATAATAAAACAGAAAAAGAATTAACACAAGAACAAGCAGAAGATGACGAAACAGATCCATTTCTAATGGATGCAATACAAACCGTAGTAGAAACAGGACAAGCATCAACATCATTTATCCAAAGAAGATTTAAAGTAGGATATGCAAGAGCAGGAAGAATAATAGACCAAATGGAAGAAAGAGGAGTAATATCTGGATACCAAGGAAGCAAACCAAGAGAAGTACTAATGACATTAGAAAAACTTAATGAACTAAAAATGGGAAGTAGCACTACAACAGAATAGGGATTTAGGGGACGGTGTCGCATTGGGGACGTTTCTCATGCGACATTAGTTAAAAATTTAATATGCTAAGAAGCAAAAAAATAAGATGTCGCATGAGAAACGTCCCCAATGCGACACCGTTCCCTTAGAATCCCTGAACGAAAGGAGAAGTAAATTGCCAAAGAAGAATGATAAGTTATTAGATAAGTTTGTCAAAAAAAACTATAACAATGAATTAGAAAAAGTGCTAGAAAAAAAATATTTTGCTGAAAACACCAAAAGCCTTCTTCTAAGTATCATGTATAAAATTGAAACAGCATATAAAGACTATGAAAAAGTAAAACAAACAGTTGAGCCAAAAGAAATATTTATCCAAAAAATAATAGATATAATCCAAACTCAATGTGACGATATAAAAGTTGTTAAATTAAAATCAAAAGAAGCAGAAATGCTAGGAAATCACACTTTTTTAGTTGAAAGAGATAAAAAAAGAATTATATGCTATCCAATTGAAAGAAAATTACTATACTGTATAGCAAAAATTGACAAACATGAAACAATAATAAAAGACAAATATTATCTAATAAACGAAACATTATCAGAATTAATAAATGTAGGAAACAACATAAACACAGTAGAACCAATGAGAGACTTTAATGGTTACTCTTGGACAACTATTCCAAGAGAAATTGAAAGTATACCACATAATTTAGTATATCAAAATTTACGAATGTTAGTGGGATATCAATTCCTAAATGAATGGATTGAGAACAAAGAGTTCATAATAGATTATATGGAAGAATTTGAAAATAAATTTGAAGAACTTTATGGAGTAGAAAACAAAAACAAATTCGTAAAAGAATTGATTGAATTATCAATACTATTAGCTATTAGATTCAATTCTAAAATAAAAGATAAAATAAAAAAAGAAAAAAATGAAATAGACGAAAAATTAAAGCAGATTGAGAATAATCAAGAATTTGTACAAACACAGACAAGAGAAAAGAAAAGATTAGCAGATGAAATAAAACAAATAGATGAAACATTAAATAACAAAGAATTGTTGCAAAAAGAATATGAAAAAAGAAATGAATTTTTACCATTGGAAAAGAAAATATTTAGTAGCAGAATATTATCACAAATGATGACAAAAGAAAGAGAAGAAAAGATAGAAAAAATAGAAGAAATCAATAAACTTTTAAAGCCACAAGAATTTGTAAAATATAAAAAAGAATTAGAAGATAAAGAAAAATATCTAAAATATATAGAAACAGAAAATATTGAAAAGGAAATAGAAAAATATTTGTTAAAAGTACAAAAAGAATTCATAAAATGCTATAACATAAAAGTAGAAAAAGCACAAACAAAACAAGAAATTATAACACTGTTATATGAGATTAGATATTATAACTTATTACCATATACACAAGAAAAAAATATATGCCAAATAAAAGAAATACAAAAAGAGTTAGAAGAACTAAAGAAAAAACTATTAAAAAGAGCATATGAAATGAAGGTAACAGAGCAATTTGCAAAAAAAGATGAAATACATTATGAATTAATGAAAAATATATTTGATATAAGAGTTATTAGCTTAGAAGATTTATATATAAAAGTTATAAAAGAAAAAGAAAAATACTATATACAACTATTTGATGAAAACATCTTTGAAGAAAAGATAGAAATACAAGATAGTGAAAACTTGAGCAAAAGAGACTTAGAAATTAGACTAAACAAAAAAGTTAAAATTTTTAGATAGGTGCAATAGTGCAATGTGGATGTCCTGTTTTGTATAAAAGCGTCCAAAGTAACACATCCCATTGCACTCTAAGAGAAAGGATGAAGTTAATGAAAATTACTTTTTTAGGAGCAACAAGAACAGTTACAGGTTCAAACTTTTTAGTTGAAGCTTGTGGAAAGAAATTTTTAGTTGACTGTGGAATGTGGCAAGGAAAAGCAGAAATAGAGGAAGAAAATGCCGAAGAATTTGCATTTAATCCACAAGAAATTGATTTTATGCTATTAACACATGCACACATTGACCACTCAGGAAGAATTCCAAAATTATATAACGAAGGATTTAGAAATAAAATATATGCACATAAAGCAACATGCGACCTATGTGCTTTAATGTTACCAGACAGTGGGCATATACAAGAAATGGAAAGCCAATGGAAAAATAAGAAAAGACTAAGAAAAGGTGAAAAAGAAATACCACCAATATATACAGCAGAAGATGCAGCAAAATCGCTAGAAATTTTTGAACCAGTACAATATGATCAAATAATAGAAATAACGCCAGATATTCATGTTAGATTTAATGATGCCGGACACATGTTAGGTTCAAGCATTATTGAATTGTGGACAAATGAAGATGGAAAAGAAACAAAAACAGTATTTACAGGTGACTTAGGAAATAATGATATTCCATTATTATCTGAACCAACTATGATTGATAGCACAGATTATCTAGTTATGGAGTCAACATATGGAAGTAGATTGCATATGAGAAATGATGAAAAAGCTCAAATGTTTTTGGACATAGTATCAGAAACGTTAGATAATGGCGGAACAGTAGTAATACCATCATTTGCTGTTGGAAGAACTCAAGAAATATTATATGAAATAAATAAATTAAAAGATGAACATAAGGATGAAGAATTTAGGAGAAAATATAAAACATTAATGAAAGCAAATGTATTTGTGGATAGTCCTCTTGCAATTTCAGCAACAGAAGTATTTAGAGAAAATATGAATCTATTCGATGAAGAAACACAAAAGGAAATAGAAAAAGGAGATAATCCACTTGAATTTCCAGGATTAAAATTTACACAAACAGCAGATGAATCAAAAGCATTAAATGAAGACACAAGACCAAGTATAATAATATCTGCAAGTGGAATGTGTGAAGTTGGAAGAATAAAACACCACTTAAAACACAATTTGTGGAATCCAAAATCAACGATATTATTTGTTGGATACCAAGCACCAGGAACATTAGGATATAACATAGTAAATGGAGCAAAAACAGTAAAAATTTTTGGAGAAGAAATAGCAGTAAATGCAAGAATAGAATATATTGAAGGATATTCTGGACATGCTGACCAAGAAGGATTAATGAATTTTATATATTCATTTTTAAAGAAACCAAAACACATCTTTTTAGTACATGGAGAACCTGAATCACAAGATATATTAAAAGAAAAAATCGAAACAGAAACTGGTTTAGGTGTTACAGTACCAGAATTTGGAGAGACTTATGATTTAAAAGATACAATTACAATGGAACACAAGATAGAAAGAAAACTTGCAACAAGTATGAGAGGAGAAATAATCCAAAGACTAGAGAAGTTAAAAGAAGAAATAAAAGATATGGATACTTATGTAAGACAAGATATTGACAACAAGAATTTGAGAGATGAGGATATATTTAGAATTAATGAAAAGATTAAGGATTTAGAGAAACAAATTTTAAATGTTGTTGAAGGATAGGCTTGGTTGAAGAATAATTACAATTTTGGCTGCGTCAAACTTCATTTGAAATTTAATCAACGTACAACAAGTACGCCTCATAAATTTCAAACTTGTTTTCCTTGCCAAAATTTAATTCTTCTCCAACCAAGATTGGTATTTTTAGAAAGGAATATGATTAAAAATGGAAGAAAAATATTTAAATGAAGCAATAATAGGAAACAAAAATATGATAGCAACACTAACATCAAAAGGAGAATTACAAAGGTTATACTTTCCAAACAAAGACAATAGGCAATATATCAACTTTTTTCATATAGGTGTAAAAATCAATGAATCAGATTTAATATATTTACATGATGATATCAATAACGTATACAAACAATATTATGAAGCAGATACAAACATCATAAATACTGAAATCACTAACACATATTTTAACCTAACAACAGTCCAAACAGACTATGTTTTATTAAAAGAAAATGTGCTAGTTAAAAGATATGTTTTCCTAAATGAAAGTAAAATTGACTTGAATGTAAGTTTTTATATCCATTCAGAATTATTATCAGATCAAAACAATTTAGTTGGTTGCAAAATAATTGATGGTGGAATGATGCAATATGCACACGATTTCACAGTTTCAACATTTGCAAAAGGACATGAAATAAGTAGACACCAAATAAATGGAAGCTACAACACAATCAAAAGAGGAGAAATAAATGACAAAGACTATATAGGAATGTCAAAAGATAGTAGTATTTGCTATGATATAGGAACTATCAAACCACAAGAAAAGAAAGTATTAGAAATCTGCATTACAATTGGAGAAAACAAAAACATCTCAGAAATAGAAGATGAGATAGACAGAATAAAAAGAATAGACTTAAATAAAGAATATACAAATACAAAATCATATTGGAGAAAGTATGTAAAAGCCCATAACGGATTAGATTTAAAAGAACCAAAAAATAGCTATGATGAAAAAATATATGAAATATATAAAAGAAGCATATTACTATTTCCGCTATTAACAAACCAAGAAACAGGTGGGATAATTGCTTCACCAGAAATAGATGAAAACTTCACAAAATGTGGAAGATATGCATATTGTTGGCCAAGAGATGCGGTATTTATAACAAGAGCATTAGATATATTAAAAATGGAAAAAGAGTCCGATAAATTTTATAGGAATTTTTGTAAGAAAACACAAAGCAAAAATGGAATGTGGGAGCAAAGATTCTTCACAGATGGAAAATTAGCACCATGCTGGGGATATCAAGTAGATGAAACAGCAAGTGTAATATATGGAGTATATGAACATTATAAATACACAAAATCAGAAAAATTCCTAAAAGATTGCCTTCATATGTGTGAAAAAGCAACAGACTTTCTAGAAAAATATGTTAAAGATTGGTTGGGATTAGAAGGAATTGAAGAAAGAGACAAAGACGTTGTAAAAGAAGAAATAGAAGAAGAAACAAGAGAAAGACTAGGAATGAAGCATAAATACCATGTAAGTTATGATTTATGGGAAATGCATGAAGGAATCCATTTATATTCATTAGCAAGTATTTATGCAGCATTTGAAAATATGATAAACATATATAATGCATTAGGTAAAAACGTATCAGAATTTGAAAATAATAGATTAAAAGAAGAAAAAATAAACAAAACAAAGAAAAGATTAGAAAAACTACAATTAGGAATAAAAGAATATATAAACAACAATTTATATGACAAAGATAGCAACTCTTATTTAAGAAACACAGAAGACAAAAAAATGGATATCAGTATGATAGGAGCAGTTACACCATTTAATGTATTCAAACCAAAAGAAAAGAAAATAGTAAATACCGTAGAAAAAATCAATTTAACACTAAGGACATACACAGGAGGATATCAAAGATTTGAACAAGATCACTACATGAACGGAAACCCATGGCCAATAGCAAATCTTTGGATGACACTATATTACTTAGAAACAGGAGAAAAGAGAAAAGCAAAAGAAACATTTGACTTTGTAGTAAAAACAGCAGGAAAGCACAGTTTATTGGGAGAACAAATAGACAACAATACACTAAAACCATGTTGGGTACTAGGACTTGGCTGGTCACATGCGATGTTCATAATAGTATTAGAAAAACTGTACGGATAAGTTATGGTCAGTTTGGGGACAGGTTCGGAGTGACCATTTTTGGTCAGTTTAGGGACGCCACTTTTAAATAAATGTAAAAATATGTAAATAAGTATAGCCAAATTACTGAATTTATGCTATACTTATTTATATTATATCTATTATATTGTTTCAATTAAAATTATAATTCTATAATTTAATTAAATTCAATAATGAATATCCATAATAAATAATAAAAATACAAGGAGGAATGTGATTGCCTAGAAAATCAAGAAAAATAAGTAAAAATAAAGTATATCATTGCATGTTACGAGGAATAAACAAGCAAGAAATATTTTTTGATTCACAAGACTATTTAAAATTCAAGAAAGAACTAAATGAAACAAAGGATTTTTTTTCATATAAATTATATTCGTATGTTTTAATGCCAAACCATATTCATTTAGAGATTAAAGATGAGAATGATAAATTAGCAAAAATAATGCAAAGCTTGCAACTAAGATATTCTAGTTATTTTAATAAAAAATATGAAAGAACAGGCCATTTGTTTGAAAATAGATTCAAAAGTAAAACTGTAGAAGGAGAAATATATAAATTAAATTTAGTAAGATATATTCACCAAAATCCTGTAAAAGCAGGGATTAGTAAGATTGATACATATAATTGGAGTAGTTATAATGAATATT
Organism: uncultured Clostridia bacterium; assembly: GCA_944387525.1. Lineage (GTDB taxonomy): Bacteria > Bacillota > Clostridia > TANB77 > CAG-508 > CAG-269. The sequence goes on from CALXFF010000021.1 coordinate 31,057, forward strand.
TAGAAGAAAATGAAGAAAAAAATAAACTGACAGACACAAAAGAAATATTGGAAATGTTTTCTTTAGATAATAAAGATGCAAAAGCACAATTTATTTTGTTTAATCAAGAAAGTTATAAATTTAAAAATAGCGAAGAATTACTAGAATATGAAATGAAAAATAATTTAACAGATGATGAGATTATCTATTTTATAAAAGAATATTTAAAAATAGAAAATATTCAAGAAATACAACATTATTCTCCTAATTTTAGAGATGAAATTATATGTAAAATAAGCAAAATTAAGGGGGCGACTCAAAATCAAATATCAAGAATTTTAGGATTAAATATTAGAATCATACAAAGAGCAATGCAAAAGAAAAATAAAGATATATAAATACAAGAAAAAAATAAAAACACTAATAATATAATGCATAAAAACATTTTGAATATAAAAAGTGGCGTCCCCAAACTATCCAAAAATGGTCAGTCCGAACCTGTCCCCAAAATGACCAAAAAAAACACTTGAAAAAAATTCTTTTTTGGTATAGAATGGAATTGCCCAAGAAAAAATGGGTAATAATAAATAAAAGATGAATAAACTTCATCATAAAAGGAGGAATTGCAATGTCAATTAAAATAGGTATTAACGGATTTGGAAGAATTGGAAATCTATCATTCCAAGCAGCCTTAAAAAAGGAAGGAGTAGAAGTAGTAGCAGTAAATGATCCATTCATAGCAGCAGATTACATGGCATATATGATTAAATATGACACAGTACATGGAAGATTTGACGGAACAGTTGAAGAAAAAGATGGACATTTAGTAGTAAATGGAAAAGAAGTAAAAGTATATAATGAAATGGACCCACACAATATCCCATGGGGAGAATTAGGAGTTGAATATGTTTTAGAATGTTCAGGTGTATTTACAACAATGGAAAAAGCACAAGCACATATTGATGCAGGAGCTAAAAAAGTAATAATTAGTGCACCATCAAAAGATGCTCCAATGTTTGTTATGGGAGTAAATAACGAAACATATGATCCAAGCATGAAAATAGTTTCAAATGCATCATGTACAACAAACTGTTTAGCACCACTTGCTAAAGTTATAAATGACAAATTTGGAATTAAAGATGGATTAATGACAACTGTACATGCAACAACAGCAACACAAAAAACAGTTGATGGAGCTTCTAAAAAAGACTGGAGAGGTGGAAGAGCAGCAAGTGCAAATATCATACCATCTTCAACAGGAGCAGCAAAAGCAGTAGGAAAAGTAATTCCAACGTTAAATGGAAAATTAACAGGAATGTCATTCAGAGTTCCAACAGTTGACGTATCAGTAGTTGATTTAACATGTAACCTTGAAAAACCAACAACATACGAAGAAATCTGTAAAGCAATGAAAGAAGCATCAGAAGGAAGTATGAAAGGAATTGTTGAATATGTAGATGAACCAGTTGTATCATCAGACTTTACAACAGATCCACATACATCAATATTTGACGCAACAGCAGGAATTATGCTAACAGACACATTTGTTAAATTAGTAGCTTGGTATGACAATGAATGGGGATATTCAAACAAATTAGTTGATTTGGCTTGCTATATTGCTAGCAGGGATTAGGGGACGGACCTTGATATAAACAGAATGTATGAAATAAAAAATTGAAAATCTTTAAAAAGAATACTTGAAAAAGTATTCTTTTTTGTATACAATATATTTAGCACAAAGGAGGAACGGAAATGAAAAGTTTAAAAAATAATAAAAAGCAAACTAATGCAAATTACTATACAAAACAAATAAAACTAAGATTACAAAGTGAAAAAGGAATAACTTTGATTGCATTAATTGTTACAATAATAGTTCTAATTATTTTAGCAGGAGTATCAATTACTAATTTGACTGGAGAAAAAGGATTGACCAATCAAGCAACTACAACTTCAGAAAATGCACAAAAAGAAAGTATTATAGAAAAAATAGAAGCAGATTTATTACAGGAAAAAATTAAAACAGGAAACACACCATCTAAAGATAAATTAAAAGAGATAATCCAAGAAAATGAATACAACAAGGGAGAGTTAGGAGAAGATAGCTTTGTAACTAAAGATGGAGAACACACTATCAATTATGATGAGATTATTGGATGGGATAAATAGGTGGCAATTTCAACTTCATGTTACTTATTATATATATATTATAGGGAGAATAGAAAAATCAACCGGAAATTTCATTTGAAATGCAACAAAAATTTCATAAAAAAGTAAATGAACAGTAGACAGGAGTAAGCAAAACT
>CALXFF010000022.1 GCA_944387525.1 uncultured Clostridia bacterium
AGGTGTAAGTGTAGCGATACATTAAGCTGACCAATACTAATAAATCGAGGGCTTAACCACAATTTTAGAGAAAAATAAATCTTAAAACTAAAAATTTCATCTATGTATTTTTGAGTGTGCTTTATATAAAATGCATAAAATAAAAAATATTGTAAAAAATATAAAAAGCACTTGAAAAAATATTTTGTATATAGTATAATACAAAAGTAGCAAAAATAAGTTATCAATTTTCTGGTGATGATGACATTTAGGGTAATACCTGTTCCCATCCCGAACACAGAAGTCAAGCCTAAATGTGCCGAAAATACTTGTGGGTTACCCTGCTGGAAAGATAGGTTGTTGCCAGATTTATATATATTCCTCATTAGCTCAGTTGGTAGAGCGCTCGGCTGTCGAGCAGGTCGCAAGACCAAGAAGTTAGCAGCTCTATAGGGAAACTTATAGATGAAAAAGGTGGCTAATTCGGTGGAACTCTTAACAGGTAATGCTGAAGACAATACCGAGCAAGGCGAAAGCTATGTGTAGAGACTTTACACCACCTACCTAAGTCAAAAATGATATGGTAAAGATAAAGTCCAGACTACAAATTATATATTTAATATATAATGCTAGTGAAAATTAGTGTAGTGCAGTAACCGATAGGTCGTTGGTTCGAGTCCAACATGAGGAGCCATAATAGCAGATAAGAAATTATCTGTTATTTTTTTGCGTGTTTGCTAGTAATTCTAGTTGAAATATTATATAATTACTACCATAGGAAGTGGATATAGATGACAAAAACATGTGAAATATGTAATAGTAAATTTGAAACTAAATCATCTACAAGAATATATTGTTACAAATGCAGTGGAAAATCAACTAGAAGCAATTACAATACAAGAAAACATCAAAAAACAATATTAAGAAGAAGTATGAAATTACAGGCAATAAAATTATTAGGAGGAAAATGTTCCATTTGTGGTTATAACAGATGTGTAGATGCATTAGAATTTCACCATGAAAATCCAAATGAAAAAGAATTTAAATTAGGCTCAGGAAATACAATATCTTGGAAAGAATACAAGCAAGAAGCATTAAAATGTATTCTTGTGTGTTCTAATTGTCATAAAGAAATTCATAATAAATTAGGATATATATATAATTAGATACTAAAAGTGTAAGAAAAAATAATATAAAAGGAGTGTGTTAACTATTATGAACACAATAATATATTTAGTAAAACATGCTGATGAACTTAAAGAAAATGGAATTCAAAATACTAATGACACTGCACAATTAATAAACGAAAAATATATTTTGTCAGTAAAAGGAGAAGAACAATCAAAAAGACTAAGTGAAAGCCTAGAATTACAAAATATAGATGTTCTATGGTCTAGTAGTTATGCAAGGGCAAAAGCAACTGCCAAATACATAGCATATAGAAATAACATTGATATAAATATTGATTCAAGATTAAATGAAAGAAAATTAGGAAATTTAGAAGATTTATCTAAATGGATGGAAAATAAACCATTTGGAGTAGTACAAGCATATTTGCAAGATAAAAAATGGAAGGCAAGAGAAGGAGAAAGTTGTGAAGAAGCAACAGAAAGAGTCACAATCTTTTTACAAAAAATATTAAAAGAAAATACGGGAAAGAAAATAGTATTAGTAAGTCATGGAGCATTAATTAGTTTTCTATTAACAAATTGGTGTGAATTAAATGAAGAAATGAAGCTAGTATTTAATAATAAAATAATAGAGATAAAAGAACCTAGCATTACGAAATTAACTTTTTACAAGCAAACATTAATAAACATTGAATCTATTGAAAAATAAAAAATATTAATGAAAGTAAGCATGTAGGAGAAGAAATATAAGAATATGTGCAAAAGAATATATAAAAAAAACAAAGTAAAAGGAGTAAAAACCAATGGTAATAAAAGTAAACAAAAAAATTGAAGTGACAAAAATAGAAGAAAAGATACAACTACCACAAAATTTAAAAATTCAAATAGAAAATTTTTGGAAAAAACAACTAATAGAAAATCCAAATTTATTTAATGGAGAAATATGGAGTGTAACTAAATTTGAAGAATTACCCGAAAAAATAAAAATGAGTATTCAGAAAACAAATTATGCACATTACTTATTTGATGAAAGAGTAGGAATTGAAGGAAAATATGCTTGCTACAATTTAAACTGCGGAATATTATTAGAAACTCATGATGGATATTATATTGTAGGAGAAATGAATGAAACAACATCATATCCAAATGGTTTACAAATTAGTGGAGGAAATCTAGACCAAAATGATATTAAATCGGATGGACAAGTAGATATTGTAAATAATATAGCTAGAGAATTGAAAGAAGAATTAGGCATTGACTTATTTGATAAAAATATAGTACAAGAATATGAAATGAGATATATGGAAATACCACAAGGAAAAAGACATTCATATGCTCCAATGATGAAAGGAATTTTAACAATTACAGCAAAACAAATGGAAGAATTATATAACAACTATAAAAATGAATTAGAACAAAATGGTCAAGAGATAGAATTTGCAACACTACATTTTATAAAAAAAGAAAATGCTATAGAAGAATTAAAAAGTTTAAATAATCCTAAAAGACCTTATTTAGAAGATTTAATTAGTATAGACAGTAGAACAAGAGAAGATATAGAAAAATAGGAGAGCAGATATAATGGAAAAATATGAATTAGTAGATAAAAACGGAAATAAAACGGGAAAAATTTTAACACAAATAGAAGCTCGTGACATAAATAATATACCAACTGGACAATATATATCAGTTGTAGGAGTAGTAATTATAAATGAAAACAATGAAATTTTACTTCAGAAACGTAGTAAATGCAAGAAAGTAAATCCTGGCAAATGGGGTATATGTGGAGGAAAAGTAGAAATAGGAGAAACTACACTTGATGCAGGAATTCGTGAAACTTTTGAAGAAATAGGCATTGATTTAGATAAGAGCGAGTTAAAATTTTTAAGTATGGGTAAAAATGAAAAAGCCCATTTTACAGTATATTATATTAGAAAAAATATAGATATAAATAAATGTAAAATACAAGAAGATGAATTAGAAGAAGTAAGATATTTTAAAATAGAAGAACTAGAAAATTTAGATAATGAAGGCTTTGAATGGTTGGAAAACTTGAAAAAGTTATATAAAAATAATGAAATTGCAACATAATGTTGCAAAATTAAAGGAGGGAAAATCATGAAATGCATTTTAATGAACAAAAATACAGAAGTTGCATCTATAGAAATAGACACAAATTACAACATAATAAGTAAAATATATGAAATATATAATATAGACTATGCTCCACTTTCTCTAAAAAATGCATATAAAGATAAAAGTGAAAGTGAATTAAAAACACTAAATAAATGGTACAAAGGAAGAGGGATTCCATCTTGGCGTAAGGATATAGAAAATTTACTTGAAAAGTTAAAAATAAATTCACCAGATGAGTTACTAAACAAAGCATATGGACTATCTTTATCAGACCAATATTGGTTCAAAGAAGAAAATCAAAATCTTAAATGGGAGAATATTAATTTTTTCACAAATGATTTTGAATATAAAGGATATTTAAACATTTCACTTTCATCATCATACAACGAAAATGTAAGTTTACACTCACCCAATAATACAACAGATGGAATGTTACAAAAAGCATGGATAATTGAAAATGGAAAAAGAGTTCTTGTAAAGGGGACATACTCATTAAGTAGACAAGAACCTATAAATGAATGGCTTGTTTCTGAAATATGTGATAGACTAAATCTAGATTATTGTAAATATTATATTGATATAATTGACAACAAGCTAGTATCAAAATGTGAAGATTTCATAACAGATAATGAAGAAATAATAACAGCATCAGATATTTTTAAATCTGAAAATAAAGCAAATGATATAAATGACTTTACACACTATATTAATATATTAGAACAGCATGGAGTAAAAAATGCAAGAGAAAACGTTGAAAATATGTTTTTTATAGATTTCTTAGTTATGAATTTTGATAGACATATGAAAAATTTTGGGGTTATTCGTAATGTAGAAACACTAAAATGGGAAAGAGCTACACCAATATTTGATACAGGTGAATGTATGGAATGCAACAAAACTTTAAATGAAATTAACTTTAATGATGGAACTGGAAAATTTTTCACAAATACATCTAAAAAATTTTCGACATATTTAGAAAATATAAATACTAATCGTTTTGATATATCAAAACTAAATGATTTACCAAATATTTATAAAGAAAAATTGATTAAATACAGGGAATATACAGATATTTCAGATGAAAGAATTGAAAAATTAGTAACAGGATTAAAATATAGAATCTCTAAAATAGCAGGTAATTAATCTTAAATAATATAAGGAGGAATAAATAATGATAAAACATATCGTAATGTGGAAATTTAAAGAAAATGAAGAAGAAAAAATGAATGAATTTTTAGAAGGATTAAATAAACTAAAAAACATCATTCCAGAAATAAAAAATATGGAAACAGGAGTAAATATAAATCCAAAAAATGAATTTGATGCTATATTAATATCAGAATTTGAAACAATGAAAGACTTAGAAACATATAAAAACCATCCAGAACATATAAAAGTATCAAATCTATGCAAGTCAATCAGAACAGATAGACAAGCAATAGACTATGAAATATAAAAGCAATATAGAAAATCAACAATCATCTTTAAAAAGAGCCAAAGTAGCTAAAGTATCACCCAATTGAGTAAAAAAAGCAGCTAAAAAAGCAACTTCATCTTGAGACTTATCTTTAGCAATATCACAAGCCAATAATGAAACAAAATTAACAAAAGCACAAGGATTCATACAAAAACCTCACAAAAAAATATATATAACTATTATATGAAAATAAAATAAAAAAAGATAATAAATACTAACAAAATTTAAAAAATAAAAATAATCAAAGAAAGGAAATAGAGGTAAAATGAAAATAGGATTCACAATAGGAAAATTTGCACCATTACATAAAGGACATCAATATTTAATAGAAAAAGGACTAAGTGAAATGGATGAATTCTATGTAATAGTATATGACACAAATGTAATAAACATACCAACAGAAAAAAGAGCAGATTGGATAAAAGAAATTTATCCAAAAGCGAAAATAATATATGCAAAAAATCCGCCATCACAATATGGATTAGACGAAAAAAGTGTAAAAATCCAAACAGATAATATAAAAAAATTAGTTAAAGATATACCAGTAACTCACTTCTACAATAGCGAACCATATGGGAAATTTGTAGCAAGAGATTTAAACATTCAAGAAGTTCAAGTAGATAGAAATAGAGAACATTATACAATAAGCGCTACAAAGCTAAGAAATGACTTAGAAGAAAATAAGAATTATTTAGAAGAAACAGTATACAAAGAGGTAAAAAGTATTTATGGAAAATATAAATTATAAAAATTTAAATAAAATGATTGAATATATTGAAGAAAATCTGACAAATGAAATTAATATAAATGAATTAGCAAAAATTGTAGGAATTTCAGTAAATTCATTACAAAGAATATTTACATTTATGACAGGTATAACAATAACAGAATACATCAAAAAAAGAAGATTAAGTAAAGCTTTTGAAGAAATAAAAAATACAGATATAAAAATAGTTGATGTAGCATTGAAATACCAATATAATTCTACAATTTCATTTGATAGAGCATTTAAAAAGAATTTCGGAGTAACGCCAATTGAATGTAGAGAGAAAAACATTTCATATAAGCAATTCCCAATTATTTTATTTAAAAACAATGATGAATATGAAAGCATAAAATATGAAATAAAATATCTAGAGGAAACAGAAATATATTATTATAAAACAGAAACTAATAAAAAAATTGATTTATTATATAAAATTAGGCAATTATATAATTATTTAAAAGAAAAGGGAATACATGAAAAACTAAAAAAAGAGGAACAATATGCAATATCGACTTATAATAATGGCAATCATTGCTATATAGTAGGTAGTAAAACCCAATATACTTCAAATAAAAAAACGAAAATCCCATCAGGCAAATATGTTATATTTGAAGTTGGAACAAGAGAGCAAAAAGATATTGTCGATTTAGAAAAAGAAATATTTTCAAGATGGGCTAAATCTACTAATCTAAATATAAACAGAGACTTCACATTAGAATACTATAAAGATACAAATTGCTATATATGTTTACCAATAGCAAACTAAAAACTATAAACAAATTTTGATGCGGATTTGTTTATAGTTTTTTTTACATTAATGATATTATAATAAAAAATAAAATATTTGGAGGAAAATTATGAAGCAAGAATACAAAATAAAGGGAATCGAAAAAATATTAGAAAAAATAAGCAAAGAAGATTTGGCTAAATATTATGGAGTTGATACTAATGCCGATTTTGAAAGTTTAATAACAGAATCATTCAAGAAACGCGGAATACCAAACAATTCAGAGATAGGACTATATATTTCATTAACAGAAGAAGATTGTAGAAAAAGAAAAGAAAAAGGACTACCAGCAAATCCACAAGACATAGCATCAGAATTTCATGAGCAAGATGAAAGAAAAAGAGCGATATATGGAATTAACTACGATATCAATAATATATATGATTTCGAAGATGAAAAACGACCTATGTATAGTATAGTAAATTTTCTTATAGACGAACCTATAAAACAATCAGAACTAAACAATCCATTCATGCAATTACAATATTATATAGGTGGAGTCATCTATAATGGCTTATTAATGGGAAAGAAATATTATGAAGAACATGAAGAAGAATTAGAAAAATACAGTCCAAGTAAAGAAAATATAGAAGCAGTAAATTCATATATTGACAATTTTATGAATGAATTTGAAAATGTAGAATTTAGAGGAGGTTATGGACCAAAACCTAAATATGAAGAAACAGATGAAATTAAGCAAGAAAAGGCTAAAAATGAAGAAATTATTCTAAAGTTGACAGGAAAAAATAGTATAGAAGAACTTAGCTTAAGAGATTTTATAAATCTAAAAAGAAATCTAGAAAAAGAGGAAAGAGAGTTACAAAGGGCTTTTGAAGAAAAATTTGCTGGAAGAGGTGAAAAATAATTACAAAAGAAAGGAATAATAGTAAATATGAATAAAATAATAGAATTTATTAAAAGATTATTTGGTAGAAAACAACCTTTATTAAATGAAAAAAATCCAAAAAGAGATACTATTCAAAAAAATCAAAAAGAAGATTTTATAAATGATATAAAAATAGAAGATAGTAAAAATGATATAATATCTTTACAAATAAAATTAGAACAAGGAACGATAGATGAAGAAAACTTAAATAGTGAACAAGTAACAAAGTTAAAAGACTTATACTATAATCAAATTTCAAATTTGATTGATTCGATAAATAAGTATAGATTAAACTTAAATAGTAATTCATAGAATAAAAGCATAAATAAAAATTGCAAAGAAAAATGACTTTAAAAATTTTCTTTGCAATTTTTTGCGTTTAGATAAGTTAATAATTTATTTATACAATATTAAGAAAAAATAAATAGTATTCTAAATATATATGTGGTAGAATAAGGAAAAAGGTTGGAAATTCAAATCTTTTCCAACCAAATTAAGAATTAAGAAGGGATGATAGTAAACATGGAAAACATTTTAGAATGTAAAAATCTGTGTAAAACATTTGGAAAAAAACAAATCCTACACAATGTATCATTTGAAATAAAAAAAGGAGACATTCTAGGATTTATAGGGCCAAATGGAGCAGGAAAAACAACCACAATAAAATTAATACTAGGATTACAAAGCATAACAAGTGGAAAAGTATTAATAAATGGTTATGACGTGGAAAAAGAATTCACAAAAGCAATAGAAAAAGTAGGAGCAATTGTAGAAAATCCAGACATGTATATGTATATGTCAGGATATGACAATTTAAAATTAGTAGCAAACATGTATAAAGGGATAACTACAAAAAGAATAGATGAAGTAGTAAAATTAGTAAAACTAGAAAACAGAATAAATGATAAAGTATCAAAATACTCTTTAGGAATGAGGCAAAGATTAGGAATAGCTCAAGCTATACTTCATAATCCAAATTTATTGATATTAGATGAGCCAACTAATGGGCTAGACCCAGAAGGAATTAAAGAAATGAGAGAATTGTTAGTTGACTTAGCCAAAAAAGAAGAAATGGCAATCCTAATATCAAGCCACAATTTAGCAGAACTTGACAACTTCTGTAACAAAATATGTATTATAAAAAATGGAGAAATAATAGAAACAAATGAAATAACAGCAATCAAAAAAGATATAGAACATCAACAATTCATTGTAGAAATAGATAACACAAAAGATATCAAAAATCTATATAGTGAAGCAACAATAATAAATGACAAAATATTTAAGATAACTATGAAAAAAGAAAATGTACCAAATTTAGTAGTAAATCTAGTAAATAACAATATCAAAATTTATGAAATAAAAGAAGATGAAAAATCATTAGAAGATGCATTTTTTGAAAGAACAGGGGGGAATGTAATTGAGTAGTTTAATAAAAAATGAATTAACAAAAATATTTAAGAAAAAAAGCATATATATTACATTATTTGTAGTTTTAGCATTTGTAATATTAACAAATTGTATTTATAAATTCTTTTTTACAACAGGAAATTCATATGGGTATAGTGATAATTATATTTCATATATAAAAGAAGAGTTAGCCAGACTAGATCCTACTAAACCATCTGATACAACAATGTATATAGATTTAAAATCAGAATTAGAAACATATGAATTAATGCAAAAATATGATGAAGATGCATGGCAAAGACAAATCATAGCATCACAATTAACAGGAGATATTAATGAAAAAAATACTTATTTATACAGTAGCGAAAAGGATGAAGCAAAAGCACAAGAAATTGAAAATAATATAAATGACATATTAAAAAAATTAGATAGTGATGATTGGAAATACTTTGCAAATCAAGATTTAGAACAAGCAACTAAAAATTTAAATAGTTTAGAAGAGCAAAAAGCAAATACACAAGATAAACAATTATTAGAGGAATTAGAAGTATCAATTGAAAATGCAAAAATAGACAAAGAAGTTGCAGAATATAGAATAAATCAAGATATAAAATATGGAACAGACTATCTAAATCAAGCACTAGATACTTATCAAAATTATGCAAAAAATGTAGTACAAATGGGAGATTTTGATAATTTAGAATATGAAGATAAAGTACAATATAACGAAAGTTTAGAAAAAAAAGAAGTAAGTAAATATATAATTGAAAATAAACAGGATATAAACAAAACGAATGATACAAGAGGAATATTAAAAAATTTCTTCTCTGAATATGGATTATTTATAATTGTAATAATTGTTATGATAGCAGGAACAATAGTAAGTGAAGAATTTAATAAAGGAACAGTCAAATTACTATTAATCAAACCATATAGTAGAACAAAAATCCTATTATCAAAATATATAACAATATTAATAATGACCGTATTTGCAATAGCAATAATTCTATTAATGGAATTAATTGTAGGAAGCATAGTATTTGGATTTGATAGCCTATCAGTTCCAGTATTGGAATATAACTTTAATACTAGCCAATTAGAAATATTAAATATATTCACATATGTAGGAATAGAAATATTAACACAATTACCAATGATTATATTACTTGCAACACTTGCATTTGCACTTAGCACAATATTTACAAGTAGTGCCCTTGCAATTACAATTTCACTATTAGGATTCATGTCACCAAGCATAATAAATGCATTAGTAATACAATATAAAGTTGGATTTATGAAATACTTTGTTACTATGAATTGGGATTTAAGCGGATATTTATTTGGAAGTTTACCATCAATGGAAGGCATGACAATGGGATTCTCAATAGTAATGTGTTTAATCTATCTATTTGTAATGTTAATACCAACATTCATAATTTTCAAAAAGAAAAACATAAAGAACATTTAGGGACATGCCAAAATGAGCAAAAATTGTTCAAAAGGGACAGACCTATATAAGATAAAGTTTTAATTAAGCTTAATAGTAAAAGATGCTACTTAGCACTACTAATTTAGAGCCTACAGTAGTAATTGATTTCAAAAAAATTGGTGGATATCCTTAAAAGGGGGACCAATTTTTTTGAAACAATTACTATTGAATAGGACTATCAAATTTAAAGTGCTGAGTGGCATCTTTTACTTTTAGGCTCAATTTATGATTAAAAATTATATACAAAATAAGAAAATAGTAATATAATATTAAAAGATAAAATTAGGAAAGAGAAAGGAAATGATAAAATGAAAGTAATATTAGTAAATGGAAGTCCAAAACCAAAGGGATGTACATATACTGCTTTAAAGGAAGTAGAAAAGCAATTAATAAAAAATGAAATCGAAACAGAAATATTTTGGATAGGAAACAAACCTATTTCTGGATGTTTAGGATGTAATGGATGTTCAAAAACAGGTAAATGTGTAATAGATGACAAAGTTAATGAATTCTTAGAAAAAGCAAAAGAAGCGGATGGATTTGTATTCGGAAGTCCAGTACACTTTGCTGCAATGTCAGGAGCATTATCATCATTTATGGATAGAGCTTTTTATGGAAGAGGAGCTTTGTTTGCAAATAAACCAGCAACAGCTGTAGTAAGCTGTAGAAGAGGTGGAGCAACAGCAACAGTTGATGAAATCAACAAATATTTTCAAATTACAAATATGCCAGTAGTATCATCACAATATTGGAATATGGTACATGGAAATACACCAGAAGAAGTAATAAAAGATGAAGAAGGAATGCAAACAATGAGAACTCTAGGAAACAATATGGCTTGGCTTTTAAAATCGATAGAGGCAGGAAGGAAAGCAGGTGTAAAATTACCAGAAAATGAAAACATTGTCAGAACAAATTTCATTAGATAAAAAGACAAGACAAATAGGAATTTTTGACTCAGGAATTGGTGGAGTCACGGTATTAAAAGAAATAATAAAAATATTACCTAATGAAGAATACATCTATTTTAGTGACTCTGCTAATAATCCATATGGAGATAAGCAAGATAAAGAAATAATAAAACTATGTGAAAATATTGTGAAACTATTTATTGAAAAAAACTGCAAAGCAATAGTTATAGCATGTAACACTGCAAGTGCAAAAGCAGTAAAATATTTAAGAAAAAAATATCCTAAGATTATTTTTATTGCAATTGAACCTGCATACAAAATGGTACATGACTATGCATATAATGAGCCAACACTTGTAATGGCAACAAAAGGAACAATAAAAAGTGAAAAGTTTAATCTGTTATTTCATAAATATAATAATCACAAAACATATCTGCTTCCTTGTGTAGGATTAGCTGATATAATAGAAAATGGAAATAAAGAAAAATTAGAAAAATATCTGAAAAAAACTTTAGGATTGTATAAAGGATTGGTAAAAAATGTAGTACTAGGCTGTACACACTATCCTTTAATTCAAAAAGATATTGGACAAGTATTAGGAAATGACATTAAATTTTTCAATGGAGCAAATAGATTAGCTATTCATTTAAAAGAAGTGTTATCAGAACAAAATTTACTAAATGACAATATAGAAAAAGATAATAATTATAAAGAAAAAATAGAATTCATAGATTCATCAGGAAAAAAAGAAAAACAAGAGAGATTTTATGAGTTATTAAATGATAATATATGAAGGAGACTAAAAAGCCTCCTTTATATATTTTATAAATATTTTTTTAGCTGTTCTACTGTATTTTCTTGAAACTTAATAAATTCATTCAAAACATTTTTAACTTCATCATCTGCTTCTGGATTTTGATTTAACAATTTTACACCTTCAATAATTCCCATGTTTGTACCTTGTATCATTAATTCAGCGATTTTTGAATTACTCTTATCAGCAATGGTATTCATTTCAACACCCATCCATCCCATAGCTTTTTGCATAGGATTTAACTCTTTAGGAAAATCATCATAATTAGTAAGTTCATCATTAACTTCATTCAAAATTTTATTATACTCATCATATTGATATTTTAAATCCTGTTTAAATCTATCATCTTGTACCTTTTCAGAAACATTTGATATAGAATCCATTCCCATTTTAATTCCTTTATTTAATTCATTTAAAATATAACGATTACTATCCATCAAAAAAACCTCCTAAAAATATTTATAAAATTATTATTTGCAAAAAATAAAAAAATATTAAATAAAAAAACGTATAATAATTTTCAAAAGGGCAAAAATAAATAAAAAAGAAAAAGGAGTGTATTTATGGAAGATTTAGTAAAAGATTTAAATTGCTTATTATCAGATTTAAATGTATTTTATCGTAAATTACAAAATTATCATTGGAATATAATTGGAAAGGACTTTTTTGTTATTCATGAAAAATTAGAAGAATATTATGATGAAATAAATGAACAAATTGATGAAGTAGCTGAGCATATTTTGATGCTAGGAGCAGAACCACTAGGAACTATGCAAGATTATCTAAATACAACTTGTATAGCTGAAGCAAAAAATGAAAAAATTAAAGATTGTGTGATGTTTGAAAATGTTATCAAGGATTTGGAAACTCTGCTTAAAAAAGTAACAGATATAAAGAAAAAAGCAGATGATTCTAACGATTATGCAACTTCAAGTTTAATGGATAACTATATTTCAGATTATATCAAAAAACTATGGATGTTGAAGCAAATGATGGCAAAATAAGAATAAATATAAAAAATACATTATAGACAAAATACACATAAAAATTCCTTGCTATTTCTTATCTTATGTAGTAGAATTATTGCATAAGATAAGAAAAGAAAGGGGTTGGTTGAAAAATAATTACAATTTTGGCGTCGTCAAACTTGTTTTCCTAGCCAAAATTTAATTCTTTTTCAACCAGATTTGTGCCTTAGAAAGGAATGAGATAAAAAATGAAAAACAAAAAAATAGTAATTGGAATAATTGCAATAATAGTAATTATAGCAGTGATAGTAGCAACAGTAATATTAGTACAAAAAAATGACCAAAAACAAGCTGAGCAAGCATTAAATGACTACATAAATTTAATAAACGAAAAAGACTATGAAGGAATGTATCAAAAAGTTGCAAGCATGAATATGAGTAAAGAAGACTACATAACAAGAAACCAAAACATATATGAAGGAATAGATAGTAGCAATATTAGAATTTCAATTTCAGATACAGCAAAAAACGATAATGGATACCAAATCTCATATAGACAACAGATGTACACATCAGCTGGAGAAGTTGATTTCTATAACATAGCAAATATGGTAAAAGAAAACGGTGAATACAAACTACAATGGACATCTAGAACAATTTTTCCACAACTTGAAGAAACAGATAAAGTAAGAGTAGAAACAATAAAAGCAAAAAGAGGAAGTATATTAGACAGAAATGATAACCCATTAGCAGAAGATGGACAAATTGCATCAGTTGGAATAGTACCAGGCAAATTAGGAGAAGCAAGAGATGAAAATATTAGCAAAATTTCAGAATTAACAGGAGTTTCAGTCGATTATATAAATGAAGAATTAAGCGCATCATATGTAAAAGATGATACATTTGTACCAGTAAAGAAAATTTCAGATTCAGACACTGAATTGAAAAATCAATTATTACAAATACCTGGTGTAATGATAAATAAAGAAGATGGAAGAGTATATCCATTAGGAGAGGAAGCAGGACATTTAATCGGATATGTACAATCAATAAATGCAGAAGAATTAGAGAAAAATGAAGGAAAAGGATATACAACAACAAGTTTAATTGGTAAATCAGGACTAGAACTAGCCTATGAAGATACATTAAGAGGTATTGACGGAACAAGAATTTACATATTAGATTCAGATGGAAATGAAAAAACAGAAATTGTAAAACAAGATAAAAAAGATGGTCAAGATATAAAATTAACTATTGCCAGCGATTTGCAAAAATCAGTTTATGAGCAAATGAAAAATGATAAAGGACTTTTTGTAATAATGGAACCACAAACAGGAGAATTATTAGCATTAGTAAGTACACCAACATTTGACTCAAATGATTTTGTAGTAGGATTAACAAATAATCAATGGAACGAATTAAATAATGATGAAGCTAAACCATTATATAATAGATTTATACAAAAATACTGTCCAGGTTCAACATTTAAACCAGTTACAGGAGCAATTGGTTTGACATTAGGAACAATTAATCCAGATGAGGACTTAGGGTACACAGGAACAAGTTGGCAAAAAGACTCAAGTTGGGGAAATTATCACGTTACAACATTAACAGCATATAATGGAGCAAAAAATTTAATGAACGCAATAATGTATTCAGATAACATATATTTTGCACAATCAGCATTAAAAATAGGGGCACAAAATTATGCAAGCAGTTTAGATAAACTTGGATTTAATGAGCAATTAGACTTCCCATTAACACTTGCAAAATCACAGTATGCAGATAACAATGGAACTTCAATTGAAGGAGAAACAAAGCTAGCTGATTCTGGATATGGACAAGGTGATATTTTAGTAAATCCAATACATATGGCATCAATTTATTCAGCATTTGCAAACGAAGGAAACATGGTAAAACCGAGAATTGAATATGATGAAAGCAGAAATGGAGAAATATTAAAAGAAAATGCTATTACAAAAGAAGCAGCAGATACAATAAAAGAAGATTTAATACAAGTGGTTGAAAATCCAAATGGAACAGCAAATGACATGAAAATAAATGGATTAACAATTGCAGGAAAAACAGGAACAGCAGAATTAAAGACATCTAGCGAAGATACAGAAAGTGGAACATTAGGATGGTTTAATTGC
Source organism: uncultured Clostridia bacterium (assembly GCA_944387525.1). Taxonomy (GTDB): domain Bacteria; phylum Bacillota; class Clostridia; order TANB77; family CAG-508; genus CAG-269. The sequence continues at coordinate 14,907 of CALXFF010000022.1, forward strand.
TTTACAACAGACAGAGCAGAAGGAAATCTTTTAATTGTAAGTATGGTTGAAAATGTACAAAACAACAGCGAAGGTGGAAGCCATTATTTAATAAAGAAAATTAGAAATATCCTTTAGTTGAAAAATAATTACAATTTTGGCTGCGTCAAACTTGTTTTCCTTGACAAAATTTAATTCTTTTGCAACTAGAGAAATTAGAATAATAGATTAAAATGTCGAAAAATGCGATGAGTTTTTATAAGAATAATATAAAAACTATTGCTTTTTTTGACATTTTCTGGTAATATGTAAACAGTAATTGTAATTGGTAGTTATTTTATACATCGAAATTTTAGATTAATAATTTTAGATTTTTATTTATTCTTGAAATATTATAGTTCGAATTGAAATTTCAAAAAGTGAAAATTGTGTTCAAAATTACCCCCAAAAAATCCACGTAAAAATTTATAGAAATTTTAGAAATATGTTTAAATATAAATATATAATTACAATTACTAATACATAAAAGTTTACGCAGAAAGTATTGAATAATATTAATATTTCTGTTAAAATAGGAAGGAGAAAAATAATTTGAATAATATAAATAAAACAGTAGAAAGATTACCGTTAACAAATGATTATGTATTTAAAAGAGTATTTGCAAAAGAAGGAAATGAAAACATATTAAAAGACTTATTAGAAGCAGTGTTAGATATAAAAATAGAAAAAGTAGAGGTACAAAATCCTGAGATACCGAAAGAAGCAATAGAGGATAAATTAAGCGTATTAGATATAAAGGCACAATTGGATGAGAAAACAATAGTTGATATTGAAATGCAAATGACAAATGAGCATAATATAAAATATAGAAGTTTAGTATATTTAAGTAAGAATGTATCAGGACAGTTACAAATAGGAAAAGAGTATGCAGAATTAAAGAAGTCTATTGTAATAAATTTTTTAAATTTTGAGTATTATAGGAGAAATAGTTATCATCAAGTAGCAAGAATGAAATTTGAGAAAACAAGAGAAGATGAATATGTAGAAATGGGATATAGTAATGAAGAAGAAATAGCAACAGAAAGTGTAGAAATGCATTTTATAGAATTACCAAAATTTAAAAAGAAAAATCCAGGAGTAGAAAATAAAATAGAACAATGGTTATGGACAATAATAGGAGAGGAGGAAAAGATAGAGATGGCGGAAAAAGATAACAAAGAAATAAAAAAGGCAATAGAAATTGTGGATACAATGAGTATGGACAAGAGAGAAAGGGAGCTATATGAAGCAAGACTAAAGGGAGAATTCAATTATAGCATATCCATAAATATAGCCAAAAAAGAAGGAGAAGAAATAGGAAAAAAAGCTGGAAGATTAGAAGGAAAAAATGAACAAAAATTAGAAATTGCTAAAAAAATGTTATCCAAGAAAATGCCAATAAAAGAAATCAAAGAAATAACAGGTCTAACTGATGAAGAAATTAAAAAGCTTAAAGTAAACTAATATCAATAAAAATGCAGACTCATTAAAGTTTCTGCATTTTTTTATTTTATAGGAAAGATAATTCGATTATATACTATTCTAATTTCCTATCTCTAGAATTATTTAAATTTTGAGTATTTTGAACTGAATGATTTGAAGTATTACACATTCTCTCGTACTCTTTGCATTTAATTTTATAATCCATTTGCAAACAAAGGTAACGATAATATGAGCATGCCTGTTCATATTGCATCATAGGATTTAGAAACGGATCTTTATACATCTCATTAAAATCAATTTGTCCATTAGGAGACATATAATCCATATAAGGAGGCATATTATTTAAATCTCTATTACCATTAAAATCTCTATCCATAAATTTCTCCTTTCCAATTTCAAACATTAATTATAAAAAAGCAATGTTCATAAAAAAGTATATCCCTTAAGAAAATATATTGTAAAAATAGAAAAATATGCATACAACAATCTATAAATCTAAATTAAAAAAAGGGAAAACTTGAATAAAAACAAAAGTATAAAAAGCAGCAAATATGCCATGCAAAATTTTTCCATAAATGTAAGGCTTTATAGACAAATCAGTTTTTGCAGTAATACTAAATACCTGTAAAAAGACAGAGATACCACCAAAACCAAGTAAAAAAGCAGTAATAATAAGATTAATAGAAATCTTTTTACAAGCAATAGAAGAAATACTTTGAATACCATTAGTAATTTCCAAAATTCCAGTTAAAAGTCCAGAAGCAAAACTATAATCAATATGTAGAAAATTCAAAATAGGAGAAATAGCCATACATAAAACATTCAAAATCCCACTAGCTTTTAAAATAGAAATGATGCTAGAAAATAAAACAACAAATCCGCCTATCAAAAGAATAGTAGAAATACTATTAGTAATACTTTCAGCCATAATTTCACCTAAATTTGAAAAACTAGCAGTTTTTTTATCAGAAACATAATTTGAAATATAATTATAAGATGATTTTTTCATAATAACTTTTTTATCTTTACCAATACTATCATTTTTATTTTTTTTCCAAAAACGAAAAAGAAAGCCAACACTTAAACAACCAAGCAAATGAGTTATAAAAAGCAAAATACCAATTCCAGTATTCTGATACATCAAAATACCGACAGTACCAATAATAAATAAAGGACCAGAATTATTAGTAAAACTAAGTAACCTTTCACATTCAGCCTTTGTACAGATATTATTTTCTCTAAACTTACTTGCAATTTTAGCACCAACAGGATAACCACTAATAATCCCCATAATAAAAGCAAAAGCACCTTCACCAGAGATATTAAAAAGGGGTCTCATATAATTATTTAACACTCTTCCAAAAATATTAATAATGTTAGTATGCATAAGTAACTCAGTAGCAACAAAAAAAGGAAATAAAGAAGGAACTACTGAAGTTGCCCATAATTGTAAACCAGACTTTATAGCTGGAAGATTACTACCAGAAAAAATTAATAAACAAGCAGTAAAAGCTAAAAAAATCAATGCTAAAAAATTTCGTTTAACTTTAAAAATAAAAAAATTACAAGAATGCATTAAACTTCTCCTCCTTTGGTTTGGTCAGTTTGGGGACAGGTTCTGACTGACCACTTTTGGTCACTTTTGGGACGGCACTTTAATATATAATCTAAAAAATCAATAAAAAAAATACGTATTTTTTAACAAATATAAGTTAGTTTTAATATATTATTATAATATTTTATTACCGAAAACTCTCATTATTACTAGAAATTCTAAAGATTAATAAAAATTTATTAAGTGCCGTCCCCATACTATCCATAAATGGTCACAACGAACCTGTCCCCAAACTGACCAAACTAACTAAATTAGACTTGTATTTTTTGGCGAAAAATGATATAGTATAGAAAATTGAAAAGGAAGTGGAAAATTGAATATCAAGGATATATTAGAAAGTTCAAATTCAACAATTCCAAAAGATAATATTTTATATAATGAAGACATGAAAAAGCATACTACATTTAAGATAGGTGGACCAGCAGAGTGTTTTATAAAAATAAAAACAAAAGAAGAACTAAAAGAAATATTAAATATTGCAAAAGAAAATAAAATACCAGTAACAATACTAGGAAATGGAAGCAATATTTTAGTTTTAGATGGTGGAATAGAAGGAATTACATTAACAATTCAAATTGAATATATTGATATAAAACAAAACGGAGAAAAATATAAAATATATGTTGGCGGAGGATACAAACTTTCAAAATTTGCACAAATTTGCCTAAAAAATGAAATTTCTGGGTTTGAAGAATTATCAGGAATTCCTGGAACAATTGGCGGAGCTGTTAGTATGAATGCTGGAGCTCATGGTAAGGAAATGAAAGATATTGTTGAAAAGATAAAATGTGTAGATATAAATGGTAATGAAAAAGAATTTTCAAATGAAGAGGCAAATTTTGAATATAGAAAAAGTATATTCAAAGGTAATTCATATATTGTTACAGAAGTAGTTTTGAACCTAGAAAAAGGAAAAAAAGAAGAAATAAAAGCAAAAATGGATGAATATGCACAATATAGAAAAACAAAACAGCCTATTGAATATCCAAGTGCAGGAAGTACATTTAAAAGAGGAAAAGACTATATTACAGCAAAATTAATAGATGATGCAGGTTTAAAAGGGTATTCCATTGGAGATGCAGTAGTTTCAACAAAACACAGTGGTTTTGTAATAAACAAAGGAAATGCAAGTGCAAAAGATGTGCTAGATTTAGTAAAATACATAAAAGACACAATAGAAGAAAAATTTAATAAACAGATAGAGTTAGAAATTGAAGTAGTCGGAAAGGATTGATAATAAAAATGAAAGGCTTTATGCATTGGTTTAAATCAAGCAACAAAATGAAAAGATGGATGTTTTTAATCTTAATAGGAATTTTACTTGCATGTTATGGACTAGCTGAAATAATAGTAATGAGAGAAATTTCATTCCAAGAAGTAGGAAAAGTTGTAGTAATATTTGTAATAGGATTTATAGCAATAGTATTAGGCTTAATAGGATTAAATAAAAGAACATTAGAAGTTTTAATCGAGGCAACAGACGAAAGAATGGAAAAAAAGAAAAATGTAAATATAAATTCTCTAATTTTCAACAAAACAGTTTATGATAAAGGACCAAATATTGTAGTAATAGGTGGAGGAACAGGATTAAACACAGTTTTAACAGGATTAAAAAATTACACAAGCAATCTAACTGCAATAGTTGCTGTATCAGATTATGGAGAAGAAGCAACAAATTCAAGAAAAGAACTAGACATGTTGCCATTAGGAGATATAAAAGATAGTATAGTTTCTTTAGCAAGTAAAGAAGAGCAAATGGACAAGCTTATGAACTATGAGTTTACTAGTGGTAAATTAAGAGGATTAAATTTCTCAGATATATATTTCTCAGCAATGAAAAATATAACTGGAAATTTTGAAGATTCCATTGTGAAAAGTAATCAAATATTTAACATGATTGGAAAAGTTATGCCAGTAACTTTAGATGAAATGAAGATTGTTGCAGAACTTGCAAATGGATATATTGTAGAAGAAAAATCAAGAATACCAGAAGTAGTTTTTGACAAATTAACAAAAATCAATAGAATAATGCTAAGTCCATCAAATTGTAGGCCAGCACCAGGCGTAATTGAAGCAATAAAAAATGCAGATTGTATTATAATAGGACCAGGAAGCTTGTATACAAATGTTATACCTAACTTATTAGTAAATGGAGTTGCAAAAGCAATAAAAGAAAGTACAGCAATAAAAGTATATGTAAGCAATATAATGACAGAACCAGGTCAAACAGATGATTATAGTGTTGCAGACCACATAAATGCAATTATTGAACATTGTGGAACTGGTGTAATAGATTACTGTATATATGACACAGGAGAAGTTGTTCCTGAGTTCATTAAAAAATACAATTTAGAAGGACAGGATTTAGTAGAACAGGATGTAAATAAAATAAAAGGAGTAAAATTCTTACAAAGAAATTTGTCGATGATATCAAATGATATGATTAGGCATGATCCAAGTCTAGTGGCAGAATCTATAATCGAACTGATTTGTGATGATTTGAAATACCAAGATAAACAAAATGACCCACAATATTTAATGTTAAATACTAAATTAAGAGAAGAAAAGAGAATTAATAAAATAAAGAAAAAAATGGCAAGAAAAGAAAAAAGACAATCAGAAGGAAAAGCTGGAAAAAGAGAAAAAGAAAGAAAAGGAAAAAGTAAGTTTAGCAGTAAATATAGTGATAGAATAGAGTCTATAATAGAAGCGGATGAAAAGGCAAAATTAAGAGTTCAAAGGGAACAAGCAAAAAGAAAGTCTGAGAAAAAGAAAAAATTAGATTCTGAAAAACATTCAAAAAGTAGTATAGCGCAAAAACCTAAAAGTGCAAGAGGAAGAAAAAAGACTCCAGAAGAGATTAGAAAAGAGATGCTAAAAAAATTAAACGAGAACAAATAAAATATATTAAATTAGTAGATTCTAAAAAAATGACTTAGGATGAAAAATTGTTTTCACAGATATATATAGGAAATGGAGAAAATATTATGAAAATTACGAAGGAAAATTTAAATCTAGAAAATGGACTAAAGAAAGAATGGATAATAACAAACGGAATAGGAGGATTTAGCTCATCAACAGTAATTGGAGCGAACACAAGAAAATACCATGGTTTGTTAATTGCACCACTAACACCTCCTGGAAGAAGACATCTGATTTTATCAAAACTAGATGAAAGTATAGAAATTGGAAATAAAAAATACGATTTATATACCAACGTATGTCAAAACAATATTTCAGAAGGATTCAAATATCAAGAAGAATTCAGAAGAGACTATGTGCCTATTTTTAAATATAAAATAGGTAATGTTGAAATAACTAAAATGATTGCAATGGAATATGGACACAACACAGTTGGTGTATATTACAAAATAAAAAATGCAAGTCAAAAAGCAAAATTAACACTTGCACCAGTAATAAATTTCAGAGACTTTCATCAAATGAATACAAACCATTATTTCAATATAAGACAAGAAATAAAAAATAGAAAAGTAAAAGTAGTAATAGATAACAATCCAGAAACACCAATATATATGGGTATTTCAGATGGAAAATATCAAGAACACTACAATGACACTTTTGCACATATGTTTTACATAGAAGAAGAAAAAAGAGGATTTTATCCAGAAGAAAATCATAGTGTACCAGGAGTTTTTGAAATAGAAATAAAACCAAAAGAAGAAAAAGAAATCACATTTATATGTTCATTAGAAGCAAATATAGAAACAAAAAGTGTAAGAAAATTTATAAATAATGAAATAATCAGAACAGGAGAAATCTTCAACGAATCATTGTTGATTGACAATAGAAAGCAAAACAAGACAGAAAAAGAAATTGAAAAAGATGATTTAATAAAAACATATCTAATGGCAGCAGATAACTTTGTAGTATATAGACCAAATTTTAGATTACATACAATCATCGCAGGATATCCATGGTTTTTAGATTGGGGAAGAGACAGTCTAATTGCATTTGAAGGAATATTATTAATCCCAAAAAGATTTGAAATTGCAAAAGAAGTATTATTAACTATGGTAAGAGATATACAATTCGGATTAGTGCCAAATGGATATTCAGGATATGATGGTAGACCTTTATATAACAGTGTTGATGCATCATTATTGCTATTTGAGCAAGTTCAAAAATACTTGAAATATACAGGCGACTATAAATTCATAAAAGAAAAAATTTATCCTAAATTAGAAGAAATAATAGAAAATTATTGTGCAGGAATAGATGTAGATGATAACAATATCTATTTAGATTCAGATGGATTAATAGTTTCAGGAACACCTGAAACACAAAATACTTGGATGGATGCAAAATATGATGGAGAAGCGATAACACCTAGAAACGGAAAAGCAGTAGAAGTAAATGCTTTGTGGTATAATGCAAATTGCATTATGGCAGAATTGACAAAGAAAATGGGGCATTTCTTTAATTTTCAAGCTAGAAAATATAAAGAATTAGCAGATAGATGCAAGATATCATTCTGTAATAGATTTTATAATGAAAGAACCAAATGCCTATATGATGTATTAGGTGACCCAAAAATAAGACCAAACCAATTATTTGCATTAAGCTTAACACATCCAGTACTAGATCCAAGCTCAGAAGAAGCAAAAAATACAATAAAAACAGTAGAAGAAAAACTATTAAATCCATATGGACTAAAAACATTGGCAAAAGGTGAAGAAAATTATGTTGAAATATATGAAGGTTCACTAAAGAAAAGAGACAGCAGTTATCATCAAGGAATTACATGGCCATGGCTTCTAGGACTGTATTATGACAGCTTGAAAAATAGCTTATATGCAGCAAAAACGTTAGAAGAAAGACAAGAATTGCGTAAAAAGATAGAAGACTTAATTAGTAAAACAACTAAAATTTTTGAAGAAGAAATTTATAATAGAGGTTGTATAGGAGGAATTGCTGAAATTTATGATTCTAAAGAACCATATTTGCCTAAAGGTTGTATAACACAGGCTTGGAGTGTTGCCGAGGTTTTTAGAATTATATTAGGAAGGTGAGGTTGAAAAATAATAAATGAGAATTTTAGGTATTGACCCAGGATTTGCCATAACTCGGATATAGCATAATAGATTATGTGGGAAATAAGTTCAAATTAATAAATTCTGGAGCAATTTTAACAGAAGCAAAAGAATCTTTTCCATTAAGACTGGAAAAAATATATAATGATTTAACACAAATAATAGAAGAATATAAACCAGAAGCAATGTCAATAGAAGAGTTATTCTTCAACAATAATGCAAAAACAGCAATAAATGTAGCACAAGCAAGAGGAGTAATACTAATAACAGCAAGAATTCATAAAATACCAACTTATGAATACACTCCTTTGCAAGTAAAACAAGCAGTAACAGGATATGGTAGAGCAGACAAAATACAAGTACAAAGAATGGTAAAAATGATATTAAACGAAGAAAAATTGCCAAAACTAGACGATATAACAGACAGTATGGCAATAGGAATATGCCATGCACATTCAGCAAAATTTGCACAAAAACTATAACAGGGATTAGGGGACGGTCCTAAAAATCCCTAAAAAGAGGGATTTTTAGGACCGTCCCCTAATCCCTCTCTAAGGAGAGAACTATGATTAATGTAGAGAATTTAGAAAAAGAACTAAAAACAGGCAAGTTAAATAGTATATACTTTTTATATGGTGAAGAACTATTTTTATTAGAAAATACATTAAAAAAGATAAAAAACATATTTGGAGAATGTATAAAAGGGATAAACTATATAAATATAGATGAAACAAACTACAATCAACTAATATCAGATATAGAAACACCAGCATTCGGATATGAAAAAAAACTAATAATAGCAAGAAATACAGGGCTTCTCAAAAAAGAAGGAAAAAGAAAAAACGCAGAACTTGAAAAAATGAGAGAAAAATTAATTGACTATATAAATAATAACATGGATATCATAAAACAAGGTGTAATTTTAGTATTTGTAGAAGAAGATGCAGATAATAAAAAAGAATTATTTAAAACAATTGATAAAAATGGAATAGTTTGCAATTTTGAATATCAAAAACCAATACAAATAGAAAAAAGAATTGGAGTCATTTGCAAAGCATACGAAGTACAAATAGATAGTAGTACACTAAAATATTTCATAGAATGTTGTGGTACAAATATGCAAGATTTAATTAATGAAATTAGAAAACTGATAGAATATGTAGGAAAGAGTGGAAAAATTACAAAAGAAGATATTGATAAATTATCAATAAAAAAACTTGAAAGTGTAATTTTTGATTTAACAGATAGATTAGGAAAAAAAGAAACAGGAAAAGCACTGCAGGTTTTACAAAATTTAATTTATGCAAAAGAACCTTTGCAAAAAATTCTAATTACTTTATATAATCATTTCAAAAAACTATACTTTACCAAAATTGCTTTAAAGAATGGAAAAGATATAATATCAAGTTTAAATTTGAAACCAAATCAGACTTTTTTAGTTAATAAATATAAAATACAAGCAGGATATTTTAAACAAGAAGAATTAGCACAAATTTTGCAAAAGCTTAGAGACTTAGATTATCAATATAAAAACGGGATTATTGATTTACAGATAGGTTTAGAATCAATTATATGCAGATATTGTTCATAAAAAATCAAAATGTAGAGGAAGATATTTTAAATGAATGAATATGAATTAAAAAATGTTAACAAAATAAGACAAGAGATAAGAGAATATGAAGAAAAAAATGGAAAGATGTCAAAAATAAAAAAAGCATATTACATATATATAAGAATGGGACAAATTTATTCATATAAAGATGCATATGTATATGCAGATACTTTTACGATGCAAGAATATATTGATAAAATCAATATGTATAGAGAAGGAACTAGCAATAAAGGAGAAGCAATATGTACCGATATGAATAGAGGTTGTTCAGAAGTAATGAGGCAAGAAGGGATAAATGCCGATATATATTTTATAAATCCAAGAAATCCTTTGTCTCATTGTGATGGTAGTTTTGAAGTAGACGGAAAATATTATTTTTTTAATTTACCAAGTGATATAATGAGAATACAAACAGGAATGAAAACTAGAAATTTTGGTATTTCTCAAGAACAAATTAGAAAAAAATTGGCTAGTGAAGTTAAAGATGAAGACAGGACATATCATTTATATAGAATGAATGAACAAAATAATGGGAAAAAATTTTCGAAAATTCCAGAAGAGTTGATAAAACAGTGGGATGATGAATTTGGACTTACATACCAAGGGCTATACACAAATGAAGTATTAGAATTAATAAAAAAAGAAAGTAATGATACTGATTTTATGAGAAAATTTTTTGAAACAGACAAACCAGATGAATTAGTGAAAAGAAAATTTGAATTTGTGGTAAAATATATAGGAATCATAAATACTATGAAAAATAGAAAAGTAGGTTCACAAGAAGCAAGAGAATATTATATAAAACTGGGAAAAAGTCTTATAACAGATGAAGAAAAAGGAAAATATATGGAAATTTGTCCAGGATTTATAGAAAAAAATGGAAGAAGGGAAAATGCAAATATTGTATTAATAAAAAAAGAAAGTGAAAATATTTGGTATCTATACAATTCTGAAACACAAAAATTTGAGAGAGTAAAAAAAGAGAAGCTAATAGTAAAAGGGGTCAAATATCATGATGATAAAGGTAGAGCAATACCTATTTATGAATATATATTTGAAAAAGAAAAAAGATTAAAGGATAAGCCTAAAAAAATGGATGAAAGATAAAAATTTTTATAAAATGAATAATAAAACCAATTATTGATAAAAATAAAAGAAAAGTCAAATAAAAGAATTTTATTAATAAGGGGTTTTTATTATGTTAAAAAATAAGAAAAAAATAATAATATTATCAATAGCCATATTACTAATAGGGATAATTGCATTTATAGTACTATTTGAAAACAACGAAGTAGAAGCATTATCTAAATATGGTTCAAGAGGAGACGAAGTAAGGCAAATACAAACGAAACTAAAAAGATGGGGATATTATAATGGAAATGTAGATGGGATATTTGGAAGCCAAACATTAGAAGCGGTAAAATATTTCCAAAGAAAAAATGGACTAACAGTTGATGGAATAGCAGGACCAGCAACTTTAAAAGCTATGGGAATATACAATTCTAGTAATTCAAGCTCATCATCTTCATCAAGTAATTCTAGCAATGTAAACTTATTAGCAAGATTAATATATGGAGAAGCAAGAGGAGAGCCATATACAGGACAAGTTGCAGTTGGCGCAGTGGTAATGAATAGAGTAAAAAGCAGTTCATTTCCAAATACTATTTCAGGAGTAATATATCAATCTGGAGCATTTGATGCAGTACGAGATGGTCAAATTAATTTATCCCCAAATAGTACAGCTATAAAAGCTGCGCAAGATGCTATAAATGGATGGGATCCATCATATGGAGCAGTGTATTACTTTAATCCATCTACTGCAACAAATAAATGGATATGGTCAAGACCTATGACTGTTACGATAGGACGACACAGATTTTGCAAATAAAATATCCTTGACAAAATACCCTCAAATTGATAATATATACTTGATAATTAGAAAAATGGGGGAAAAAATGTTATCAGTATATCCAAAAGCATATTTTGATAAAATTGAAAAAATAACAATAGAATTCATACAAAAAAATCATCTAAAAGCATTGATACTAGACATGGATAACACACTAATAAATTACAAAAAAGAAATGCCAGAAAACATTGAAAAATGGGCAAAAAACTTGAAAGGACAAGGAACAAAACTATATATATTATCAAACACAAATAAAAAAATAAAAGTAAAAAACATTGCTGAAAAATTGGATATTCCTTATAGAAGTTTTGCCAAAAAGCCATTAAAATCTGGCTTTTTAAAGGTGCAAAAAGAACTTGGATATAAACCAGAACAAATAGGAGTAGTTGGAGACCAGATTTTCACAGATATAGTAGGCGGAAATCGCTGCAACATGTTTACAATATTAATAGACGCAATTGATGATAAAGACTTTTGGTATACTTTATGGAAAAGACCATTAGAAAAAATGTTAAAAAAGAAATTTAAAGAAAAAGGATTATAGACAAAGGAGAAAAAGTAGATGTATATAAATGATGTACATATCGCATACTATTTAGTAGCGGCAATTTTGGGATTAATAGTAGGAGAATTAGTAAATTGGGCAAATAAAAGACTGCCAGAATATAAAAAAGTAATATCAAAAGACATAATAACAGAATACAAAATGAATTTTAAGCCAAATTACATTTTAATGCTTTTAACAGCAGCAATATATGTTTCACTAATATACGTATATGGAATACAAGAAACTTTGATTGCAAATTTTGATTTAATCAAATTTATTATATTAACACCAATGTTATTATCGGCATTTGTAATTGACTATAAAATGCAAATAATACCTAACAGACTAAATCTAACAATTTTTGAAATAGGAATAATTTTTGCATTTTTGTATGGATTGTCAAATGTAGCAATAACAATAAATATGTTACTTGGAATACTTGCAGGAGGAGGAATTTTCTTATTAATTACATTACTAGGAGGAATATTTTATGGAAAAGAAGCCATGGGCTTTGGTGATGTGAAATTAATGGGAGCATTAGGATTATATTTTGGATTATCAAATATAATAATAATAACATTAGTTTCATTCCTAATAGGAGCAATACTTAGCATAATATTACTTGTAACAAAATTAAAAAAATCAGATGAATATATACCTTTTGGACCATTTATAGTAATTGCAACATTTCTAAGTATGTATGTGCCATTTGAACAAATAAAAAATGTGTTAATGACAATCTTTACTTTAGGCTTGTATCAAGGCTAGTTGTAAAATAATTACCTAAATTATTATTTTAAAAAATATGTATAAATATAAAATATAAAATAAAAAATGGGGGATGGCTATGAATCCTAAGTTACAATGGTTAAGAAATAAAATGTCAAGTTTAGACTTACAAGGACTAATACTAACAAATCCAGTAAATATAAGATATTTAACAAATATAGATGCAGAAGGAATCTTGCTTTTAACGAGAAAAGACAATATATATATAACAGACGCTAGATATATTGAAGCAGTACATAGTACATTAACATTATATGATGAAATCATTGTGTATGATATTCATGATGTATCTAAAGAAGACTACGAAAATTTCTTTATGTTCTGTGAAAATGTAGGATTCGAAGAATATGACATTTCATATGCAAAATACAAAGAATATATAAGAAAATATAAAATTCACAATTTTGTGGAAACAGAGCATATAATAGAAAAACAAAGAATGATTAAAGATGAAGATGAAATAAGAAATATCGAAAAAGCATGTGAAATTACAGACAACTGTTTTTCATATTTATTGAATTATATAAAACCAGGAATGACAGAAAAACAAATTGCAAATGAAATAGAAGATTATTATAAACAAAGAACAGATGGATTATCATTTGATACAATTGTTGCATCAGGTGAAAATACATCAAAACCACATGCAGTACCAACAGACAGAAAAATACAAGAAAAAGATATAATCACAATAGATATGGGATGCAAAGTAAATGGATATTGCTCAGATATGACAAGGACATTTTTTGTAGGAGAAGTACCTGAAGAAATAAAAACAGTATATGATTTAGTATTAAAAAATCAAGTTCAGACACTAGAATCATATAAAGATGGAGCAAGTACAAGATTACTAACTAAAATGGTTGAAAATGATTTCAAATTAAACAATTATGACTTAATTCATAGCTTAGGTCATGGTGTTGGTTTAGAAATTCATGAGCCTCCATATGTTAGTTATTCATCAGATACGCAATTACGTGAAAATATGGTAGTTACAGATGAGCCAGGTATATATATTCCAGGTAAGTTTGGAGTTCGTATTGAGGATACTGTTCAAATTACAAAATTTGGTTGTATAAGTTTAACAAAATCTGAGAAAAATTATATTATAATATAGTAGATGTAGTTAGAATATTAAATTAAATAATATTTTGTACCTTGTTGTCGCAACAACTTATTATCAAAAGAAAAATTTAATTTTTCTTTTGATAGAAAGAAAGTTGCTTCAATCGCACTCGCCTTAACAGGCTCGTTTGGTCGCTACGCGGTACTGCAAAATTATTTAATTTAATATTCTAGCAAAGCAATAAAACTTGTGAATAATAAGTGTCTATAAAAAGGTCATTAAAATACTTGATTCTTAGCTAAAAATATGGTAAAATAAGTAATGTTAATTTTAAAAACGGAAAATTGAAAGGAGAAATAATTATGGCATCAGTATATTCAGCAGGAGATTTTAGAAATGGAACAACATTTGAAATGGAAGGAAACGTATATAGAATTGTAGAATTTCAACACGTAAAACCAGGAAAGGGGTCAGCATTTGTTAGAACAAAATTAAAAAATGTAATAACAGGAGCAACATTAGAAAAAACATTTAATCCATCAGATAAATTCCCAGCAGCAGAAATAGAGAAAAAAGCAATGCAATATCTATATAATGATGGAGATCTATACTACTTTATGGATAATGTTACATATGATCAAATACCACTAAATAAAGAACAATTAGGAGACTGTTTAAAATACTTAAAAGAAAATATGGAAGTAACAATACTTTCATACAAAGGAAATGTATTTGCAGTAGAACCACCAACATTTGTTGAATTAGAAGTTACATATACAGAACCAGGATTTAGTGGAAATACAACAACAACATCAGGAAAACCAGCAAAACTAGAAACTGGATTAGAAATTCAAGTTCCATTATTCGTAAACATTGGGGATGTAATAAAAATAGACACAAGAACTTGTGAATACATGGAAAGAGTATAAAGAAAGGTGATTAACAAAATGGGAATATTAAAAAACGAATATAAAAGTTTTTTAGATGACATAGAAAAAAATATAAAAGATCCACAAGATTTAGAATATATAAAAGGAAGATTTGCTTCTTTTTTAGACGTAATACTAGACCAAATGGACTATATTATGGACTATAAAAAAGAACAAATTGAAAAATTAGAAAACACACAAAAAGAATTAGATGACAAAATGGGAAAAATGCAACAAGTAATAGACAATATTGAAAAAGACATATATACAGAAGATGGATTTGATTTTGAAATCGTATGTCCATACTGTAATTATGAATTTTTCATAGATATAGATGAAAACAAAACAGAAATAACTTGCCCAGAATGTCAAAACGTAATAGAATTAGACTGGACAGGAGACACAGAGGAAAATGACAGCCATAACTGTAGCGGTAGCTGTGGTGGTTGTCACGGATGTGATGAAGAAGACGAAGAAGATGATATGTAAAACAGGGATTTTAGGGACGGTCCTAAAAATCCCTAATATTAGGGATTAGGGGACGGACCTGAGAACTGTATATATAAAAGAAAATCGACTAATGCAGTCGATTTTTTTGTGAAAATTAACAATTAAAAGAAATCTAAAGGATTTTGATATTTTCCATCAATTCTAATTCCAAGATGAAGATGACAACCAGTAGTAGCACCATTTGTAGGCCTTCCACTAGAATCAGAATATTGATTACCCTTAACGCCATACACATATTTAGGACCAACAGTACCAATAACTTGTCCTTGTTTAACTGTATCACCAACTTTTACAATATAATTTGGAGAACAATGACAATAAGTAACTTTAAAATTACCAAAAGAAAGAGTAATAGTATATCCACCAGCACCTAAAAATTGAGTAAAAGTAATTTCACCATCTGCTACTGCAATAAATTTAGTACCTTCAGGTGCAGGAATATCAATACCAGAATGAGAGGAAGAAGCACCACTAGTTGGAGACACACGTTTGCCAAAATATGAACTTATCCTAGTATATCCGGGGAAGAGGCCACACAAATCCATTTGGATTAAAATCAATAATTTCTCCAGAAATATTTGAATTAGAATTGTATCCTGAGCAAAAATATGGTATAAAAAATATGCAGATAAAAATTATTATAAATATAGTAAATGAATAAAAGATTTTAAAAAAATTTTGCAAATAAAAACACCTCGAAAAAAATAATAATGATATAAAATATGGCAGGGGTAGAAGGATTCGAACCCTCACAGGCGGTTTTGGAGACCGATGTGCTACCATTAACACTATACCCCTATAAAAATAATATATTGATAACAACATTAATATATTAGCATAAAAATAAATATTTAGCAAGATTTTTTTCAAAAAAATTAAAATTATTTATAATGAATATAATTAAATATAGGAGAGGAATGTGAGTAAAAATGAAAAACTTAACAGTTGAAGATATTTTAAAAGTTACAAAAGGAGAATTAATTATAGGAAATGAAAAATTAGAATGTGAAAACTTTTCACGAGATACAAGAAACATACAAAAAGGAGATACATATGTTGCTATAAAAGGTGAAAATTTTGATGGAAACATATTTTGGAAAGACGCTTTCAAAAGCGGAGCAGATTGTGTAATAGTACAAGATATAGAATTTTCTAATGAAGAATTAAAAGAATTTGATAATAAAACAATAATTAAAGTAGCAGATACTATGCAAGCACTTTATGAAATTGCATCATATAAAAGAAAAATAAATAATATACCAGTAGTTGCTATAACAGGAAGTGTAGGAAAAACAAGTACAAAAGACATGGTTGCAAGTGTAGTATCACAAAAATACAAAACATTAAAAACAATAGGAAATAATAACAATAACATAGGATTACCATTCACAATTCTAAGATTAAAAGATGAAGAAATAATGATACTAGAAATGGGAATGAATCATTTTGGAGAAATTCATCTTTTAAGCAAAATTGCAAAACCTAATATTTGTGTGATAACAAACATAGGAACATCACATATTGGAAATCTTGGTTCAAAAGAAAACATTTTGAAAGCTAAATTAGAAATATTAGATGGGGCAGATAATCCAACTATAATCATAAATAATGATGATGAATTGCTACATAAATGGTATTTAGAAAACAAGAATAGCAGAAAAATTATTACATATGGAATAGAAAACAAAAGCGATATAATGGCTGAAGATATGATTTTAGAGCAAGAAAAAAGTACATATAAATGCAACATAGATGGAAAAGAAATAGATGTAGAAGTTCCAATTGCAGGAAGACATTTTGTATTAAATTCTCTATGTGCTACAACAGTTGGAATTACTTTAAACATAGATTCCAGAAAAATAATTAATGGAATTAAAAATGTTGAATTAACTAAAAAGAGAATGGATATAAAAGAAATAAATGGCATAAAAGTTATAAATGATGCATATAATGCAAGCCCAGAAGCAATGAAAGCAAGTCTAAATTATTTATCATCATTCAAAGACAATAGAAAAATTGCAGTATTAGGAGATATGTTTGAATTAGGAGAATATGCTGAAAAGTTACATAGACTTGTTGGTGAAGAAGTTTATAAAAACAATATAGATATTTTAGTTTGTGCAGGTGAAAATTCAAAATTAATTGCAGATGAAGCATTAAAAAACGGAATGAAAAAAGAAAACATACATTATTTTGAAGATAAAGGCAATGTTTTAGGATTTTTGAAAAATGAAATAAAATCTGGAGATGTAGTTTTATTCAAAGCTTCTAATGGAATGAAATTTTATGAATTGGCTGATAGATTTATAGATATGATGAAATAGAAGAGTTAGAAATAAATTAAAAATAAAAACAAGAAAATGTAACAAAAATGTAATATTAAAAATCTTGACTTAATTATTACAGTTGTATAAAATAGAGACATAATAATTAGGTCTATTTTTGTAAATAGAAAAGAAGAACATTGAAAAGTTCATATTTTTGTCTAAAGTAATTAGTAATGAATACTATTTACAGAAATGGGAATAATTATATAAA
>CALXFF010000023.1 GCA_944387525.1 uncultured Clostridia bacterium
TTTTGCTTACTCCTGTCTACTGTTCATTTACTTTTTTATGAAATTTTTGTTGCATTTCAAATGAAATTTCCGGATTTATTTTTTATCCTTAATATCATTTGCTTATCCGCTTCTATTGAAGTTTCTAAAAAATATATTTGTTCTTTATATAATTCTTTTAAATCATTTAATTGTTCTTCTGGAATTTCATCTTCTTTTATTACACCTTTTCTATATAATTTTTGTAATTTTAATAAGTTTGTGTTATTTACTTTCATTCCATCCACTAAAAAATTTTTCATAAACTATTTTTCTACTCCTTTATCTTGAGACAATTTTTCTTGCAATTTTTCGTAATCTTTAACTAACTGACTAGATTGTTTTTTTCTCTCTACCAATGATTGTAACTTATCTTCTAGTTCTTCTAAACTTTCTTCATGTTCAATAGCCTCATAAGGAATTACTCCTATTTCTTGTAATTGTTTTACTTTTTCTGCTGTCAAACGACAACTTCCTTTTCCATAATATCCACTTTTATTATTTCTCACCCAGTTAGCTACTTTTTTATACCTTTCATCTTTATAGGGAAAAGATAAATTACCATGTTCTTCATAATATGCTTTTGCTTGTGCATACATTGTATCCCAATTATATTTTTTTGCGTCCCAAACCATGCCTATAGCTTCTAAACTTTCTACTTCTTCCTTTGACAAACCTTCTTTTGATTTGTATTTTCTCCTTTGTCCTTTAATCCAATTAGCTAATTGTTTATATTCTTCAGTTCTTGGAACTAGTAAATCTCCATGTTGTGCAAAATATTCTTGTGCTTGTCGATACATATTGTCATAACTCGTCTGATTTACATTCCAAACTATGCCAATTTGTTCTAAGCGCTCTATTTGTTCTTCAGATAAATTTACATTGGTTGTACTATTATATTTTAGTTTTTGTTCTTGTATCCATGACTTCAATTTCTTATATTCAATACATCTTTCATCTGGTATTGATAAACTCCCATAACGTTCAAAATATTCTTTTGCCTGTTGATACATTTCTTCCCATTGATATTGTATAGTATCCCAAACCATACCTATTGATTCTAAGCGTGTTATTTGTTCCTCTGATAAACCATTTTCTAATTTGTATTTTCTTCTTTGTCTTTTAATCCAATTTGCTAATTGTTTATATTCTTCGTTTCTAGGAACTAATAAATCTCCATGTTGGGTAAAATATTCTTGTGCTTCTTTGTACATGCTATTCCAAATATCATTCCTTGAAGGCTTTTTACTTTTAACTTTTGTGTCAATTTCTTTTTTCGGTTTCTGTTCTTGATTAATTCCTATTATTTCTAAAAGTTTTTTCTGTTGCTCAGTTAATTTTTCACCATTCATATATAATTTTTTCTGAATGTTTAGCCACTGATATAATTTTCGATTTTCTTTAGGTGTAATTGCTAAATTACCATGTTCATTATAATATTCTTGAGCTTGCTCATACATAGTATCCCATTGATATCTTGGTACATCCCATATCATTCCAATTTGTTCTAGTCCATCAATTTGCTCTTGTGATAATTTTCCTTTCTTATACATTTTTCTTTTTTCTTTAACCCAACTAGATAAATCCCTGCCATTTATAATATATTCAGGTGGTAATAGCAAATTTCCATGTTCTTCGTAATATTTTTTTGCCAATTCAAACATTTGTGAACTATTACTTTCTTTTACATTCCATACCATACCAATTTGCTCTAATTTTTCTATTTGCTGTTTTGTTAGTAGTCTATACGTTCCTTTACCATAATATGCTAGTCTTTGTATTTGTATCCAGTTTCTTAATTGTTTGTCCTCTATAGACAACAATTTTCCAGTTTGATTATAATATTCTTTAGCCTTTTCATACATTTTTTCCCAACTTAATCTTCGTACTTCCTTTATATCCCAATTAATACCTATTTGTTCTAATTTTTCAATTCTTTCTTGAGATAATACTCCTCTACCATAATTCTTTTTTTGGTCTACTAACCATTGATAAATATTTTTTCCTTTTATTCTCTCATTTCTTAAACCATCTAAACTACCATGTTCTTGGTAATATTCTCTAGCTATATCATATGTTTCTTCCCATTGCTCTTTAAATCTATCCCAGACCATACCAATTGCATCTAATTTCTTTATCTGTTCTTCTGTCAAATCTCTTCGATGTCCTATACCTTTCGCAGTTTTTCTTTGGTCACCAATCCAATATCCTAAATTCATACCATTTTTACTATAATTGTTTGGTACTAATAGATTACCATGCTCTTTATAATACTCAACAGCTAAATCATAATAATCATCCCAAGATAAACTTAAACAATTATCTATTTTAGTAAATATATCTTTTATCTTTCTAACCGTATCTGAAATTTTAAAATTATCAATTTTGGCTTCATCTTCTTTTTTTCCTGTTTGTGTAAATTTTACTAAAGCTCTTTCTCTTAATTCTTTGTAAAAATGATTTATCATCTCACAAGATTGAACATTATTAACTATATCAAATACTATAGGATTGTTATTGTGACCAACTGATAATGCCCTGCCTAATTGTTGTTTAAATATAATAGGTGATTCCGTTGGTCTAAGCATTATTACTCCGTCTATGTTTGGAACATGAATTCCTTCATTTAACATATCTATTGAAAATAATAGCTTTAAATGGTCATTGTCAGAATGATAAAATTCCTCAAACACTTTAAGATTTTCAGATTTCGGAATAAATGATGCCATAGAATATGTATCAATCTGTTCATTTACATTTTGAAACCAAGTTTTTGATTCTTCCATCATTTTTTCCATATGTTGCTTATTTCTACAAAACACTATATATTTACCAGATTTATTTTTCATATGTTTTTGAAATATTTCAGGAAGTCCATCAGCCTTTTCAAGCACTTTTTTTGCATCATCTAAATATTGTTGAGCTTGTAACTTCTCAGTTTCTCTTTTTTCTTTATTTATCTTTTCCTGCATATGTTCAATATCATCTTTAAAAGAATACACTGCATTTATATATATTGGCATTGGTAAAATCCCTTCTACCATTGCTTCTTCCAGTGATATCTCAGATGCCACATTTCCATGAAATAGTTCTTCTGCCATATCTCTATGCTCATCTAAATATCTAATTGGTGTTGCAGAAAAACCTAAAATCTTTGCATTACTATTATTATTAATTAACTCAGCAATTCCTTTGCTCCATTCATTTGCACCACAACGATGAAATTCATCTAACACTATCATATCTACATTAAGTTTAGAAATTTCTTCAGAGGTCATCCTTGATAATTTTGAGTATGTATATCTCTTTAAAAAAGGAAAATCTCTCATAGACATTCCACTATCTTCTATGTGTTTTGTTATTTGTCTTAGTATTGAAACACTAGGAGCTAAAAAAATTGCTCTTTTATTTCTATTTTCTTCTAACCATTTTAAACTTATAAAAGACTTCCCGCAACCTGTGGGATGAACTACACATACTCTATTTTCTGTTTCAAACATTTTCGTAACTTTTTCATATGCTATTGCATTGTGTTTATATAACTCGATTCCCATTTTGCACCTCTTGATAATGTAATTCTTAATACTCGAAATTATATCATGTTTTTATGTAGAATTCAATATGTTTATTAGCTTTACATATAGAAAAAAACGGCATAATTTATTGTATTATACCGCTTACCAACCACTTTTAGTTTATTCCAACAAAATCATCACCTAGATTATCTCTCCATTTTTCTAAACTTTCAATTCTAACATTTTGAAAATTTAATCTTGACTTTTGTGCATTCATTTCACTACTTAATAGTAAACAATTTTTTCTACATTCAAAGTGCTCATCCTCTAACTTTCTACATCTGTCATCTATGTATTTTTCCATATAATTAAGTCCTTTTGATATACTTTTATCCATATTATCTAAGACATCAAATAATTCTTTTCTATCCTTATCTCTTTGTTTTTCACTGTCTAACCATCTTTTGTCATTTTGTTCCCAACGTTTGTCGTTTTCTTTCCATCTTCTTTCGTTTTCTTCCCAACGTTTGTCATTTTCTTTCCATCTTCTTTCGTTTTGCTCCCAACGTTTATCATTTTCTTCCCATCTTTTGTTATTTTCTTGTCTAAACTCACGTAACTCTGTCAAAATTGTTTTTGCCATTACATCTTCCATCAGCACAACCTCCTTTATAAAATTTTCGTTAGCCCTTGATAGGTTATATTTAATCATATATTCTAGTAGATGTCAATAGAAAACTAAAAAGTTTTTAAACTTTTTAGTTTTAATTTGATTTATTAGTAAATTATACTGATTCTTATAAATTATTTAACAAGTCTTTCAGTTTCTTTTGCAATCATTAGCTCTTCATTTGTAGGAATAACATACACTTTAACTTTTGAACTTGGTTTTGAAATAACTTTTTCTTCTCCTCTCATGTTATTTGCATCTTCATCAATTTCTACTCCCATAAACCTTAATTGTTCACAGATACCTTTTCTGATATTAATTTGATTTTCTCCTACTCCACCTGTAAATACAATATAATCAACGCCATTCATCGCAACTGCATATTTTGCAATATAACTTGCAATCGCATATTTAAAACTTTCCATAGCAATTTTTGCTGTTTCATTATCATTATAACTTTCTTTTTCAATTACTCTAAAATCTGGTGCTAATCCAGATATTCCAGAAACTCCTGATTCCTTATTTAAAATATTTTCCATTTGTTCTGGAGATAATTTTTCTTTTTTCATTAAATATAATAATATTGATGGATCTAAATCTCCACTTCTTGTTACCATTGGAATTCCTCCAAGTGGTGTTAGTCCCATACTTGTATCTACTGATTTTCCGCCTTGTACTGCACAAATACTTGAACCTTGTCCTAAATGACATGTTACAATTTTTAAATCTTTAATATCTTTTCCTTCTATTTCAGCTAGTCTTTGTGATACAAACATATGAGAAGTTCCATGGAATCCATATTTTCTTATTCCATATTTTTCATAATATTCATATGGAATTGGATAGATATATCTTTCTTTTGGGATTGATTGATGAAATGCTGTGTCAAATACTCCTACCATTGGTTTACCTGGCATTACATTTTTACATGCTTCAATTCCTAAAATACATGCTGGATTGTGTAATGGTGCTAAATCTGAATATTCTTTCAAAACATTTTCTACGTTTTCATCTATAACAACAGATTCAGAAATTTTTTCTCCACCATGTACTAATCTATGTCCTATAGCTTCAATTTCATCTAAGCTGTCTATTACTTTGTATTCTGGATTTGTTAATTGTTTTAATGTGAATTCTATTGCTTCTGTGTGATTATATGCTGGATTGTCTATTTTTATTTTTTGTCCATTTACTTTGTGTGTAATAAATGCTTCTTTTTCTCCTATTCTTTCATATTTTCCAGAAGCTAATACTTCTTCTGTTTCCATGTTAATTAATTGGTATTTTAATGATGAACTACCACAATTTAAAACTAAAATTTTCATTTGATTAAATCCTCCCTATTTTTTATTTTACTAATTTTAATGTTTCCCTTGCTATCATTAATTCCTCATTTGTAGGAACTACATAAACTTTAACTTTTGAATCTTCACTTGAAATTTCTACTTCTTCTCCTCTTATCTTGTTTTTCTCTTCGTCAATTTTGACACCTAAAAACTCCAAATGCTTGCATATAGCATCTCTTGATATTGGTCCTTTTTCACCAACACCTGCTGTAAATGTAAGAACATCAATTCCATTCATTGCAACAGCACATCTTGCTACATAACATGCAACTAAATAATGAAATACATCTAAAGCCAGTTTTGCATGTTTCCCACCTGATAAAGCCTCTGCTTCAATATCTCTAAAATCTACTGAAACTCCTGAAATTCCATATGCACCTGATTCTTTATTTAGAATAAAATTCATATCATCTGGTGTTAAATTTTCTTTTTCCATTAGATATGTAACAATTGATGGATCCAGATCTCCACTTCTTGTTCCCATTGGAATACCGCCAAGTGGTGTTAATCCCATACTTGTTTCAACTGATTTACCACCTTTAATTGCACACACACTAGCACCTTGACCCAAATGACAATTTACTATTTTCAAGTCTTTTATGTCTTTTCCCATAATTTCTGCAACTCTATGAGATACATATTGATGTGATGTTCCGTGAAATCCATATTTTCTAACTCCATATTTTTTGTAATATTTATATGGAATTGGATAAATATATTTTTCCTTTTCTATTGTTTGATGAAAGGCTGTATCAAATACTGCAACCATTTTCATGTTTGGCACAATTTTTTTACATGCTTCAATTCCTAGAATAGCTGCTGGATTATGAAGTGGTGCTAAATCAATACATTCTTTTATTCCTTCTAAAACCTTATCATCGATTAAAACTGCATCACTAAATTTTTCTCCACCATGTACTACTCTATGACCAATTCCGCCTAATTCATCTAAACTTTTTATTACACCATAATGCTCATTTGTTAATCTTTTTAAAACAAATTCTATTGCTTTTTCATGATTTTTTGCTGCATGTTCAAATTTGTGCTTTTCTCCATTTACTTTGTGGGTTAAAAATGAATTTGGTTGGCCTATTCTTTCAAAATATCCTTTTGCTAATACTTTTTCTGTATCCATATCAATTACTTGATATTTTAATGATGAACTTCCAGAGTTTAAAACTAAAATTTTCATACATACTCCTCATTTCATTTTAATTTTTATTTTGTTGTGCTTGAACTGCTGTAATTGCTACTACCCCAGCAACATCATCACTACTGCAACCTCTTGATAAGTCATTTACTGGTTTTGCAATACCTTGACAAAGTGGTCCATAAGCCTCTGCTTTACCTAATCTTTGTACTAATTTATATCCAATATTTCCCGCATTTAAATCTGGAAATACCAATACATTTGCTTGACCTTTTAAAGGACTTGTTGGTGCTTTCATTTCTGCAATTTCTGGAATTATAGCTGCATCTAATTGTAATTCTCCATCTATTATTAAATCTGGTACTTTTTTTCTTACTTTTCCTGTTGCTTTTATAACTTTTTCAGTTAAAGCTGATTTAGCACTTCCATGTGTAGAATATGATAACATTGCTACTTTAGGTTCTTTTTCTACCAATTGTCTAAAACTTTTGCTAGATGAAATCGCGATTTCTGCAAGTGCCAATTCTCCCGGATTTTCATTCAAACCACTATCAGCAAAAATGAATGTACCATTTTCACCATATTCACAATTTGGAACTACCATAATAAAAAATGCTGAAACAAGTTTTGTACCAGGTGCTGTTTTCAATATTTGAAGAGCTGGTCTTAATGTATCAGATGTAGAATGTATTGCTCCAGATACTAATCCATCTCCTTCGCTTTCTTCATCTTTTAACATTAACATTCCAAAATACACAGGATCTTTTGTCAATTCTTTTGCCTGCTCAATTGTCATTCCTTTTTCTTTTCTAAGATTATATAATAATTCTACATATTTATCATAATCTTTTGAATTATCTGGTTCAACTATTTTAGCATTTTCTATATTGATATTATTTTCTTTTGCCTTTTTTTCAATGTTTTTTCTATTTCCTATTAAAATAATTTTTGCATATTCTTCACTTAATACTTTCTCAGTTGCTTTTAGTATACGTATATCTTCAGCTTCTGGAAGTATAATTGTTTTTATATCTTGTTTTGCTCTTTGTTTTATATTGTCTATAAAAGCCATTTTGTTCCTCCTTCTTGTTATTTATTGTAATATTTTTTAGTAAGTTTTATAGTTAGCTATAAATCTTACTTTAACATTATATAAGTAAAAAGAAAATTTCACAAGCATTTTATTCAAATTTATAAAAATAGTGATTAAAAATTATTGTAATAAAGTCTTAATATCTTCATCTTGCTGTAATTCTTTTGAAATAAAATGAAATGCATCTTTATTTTGTTTAACTGCAATTAAAGCTAATTCTTTGTCATTTCTTAATCTACTACTTGCATATTTTATAATAATTCCCTTATTTTCCACAGCCTCTTTTACAATTTCTCTATCATCTCTTAACTCTTCACTTGCAAAATATAATGCTTGACCATAGCTTTTACAAGCCTTTTCCATAATTTCTCTATCAGCTCTTAAATTTTCTGATGCATAACAAATTGTCCAAGGTGCACCTTCAACACCTTTTAATATCACTTCTTTATCATCTTTTAGTTTTGTACTTGCAAATTCCAAAGATTCTGCATCTTGATTCAATGCTGTCATTACAACTTCTTTATCATTCTGAAGTTCTGGTGAAACTAAATCTAAAAACTTACCATTTTCTGATACAGCCTTTAATACATATTCTCTATTATCTTTATTTTGCTCAACATCTTCTGCAGTCATTTTAATTCATCTCCTTTAAACATGGACTAGGGAAAGGGATGATTTGGGGACGGAGAGAAAATCATCCTTTTCCCCCTAATCCCTCTTTCTAAATTTTTGCTATTAGTGCTTTTATTTTAATTCCTTGTTCTGAAAACATTTTCTCATGTTCTGTTTCTATATTTTTTTCAAATATCGGTTCTTGATGTAAATCATACGTTCTACTTATTATCTCAAATCCTGCCTCTTCAAAATAAATTAAACTTGAATTAAATAAATCGTCATCATCTGTTTTAAAATAAATCTCCGCATTGTCCTTCAAAAACTCTTTATACTTTTCTAATTGTCTTGTATGTGTTAATCTTTTTTTATGATGCTTTCCTCTTGGCCAAGGATTACAAAAGTTTATATAAATCCTTTCTACATTATCTGCTTTATCCAAAATCAAATTTATTCTTTCAATATCAAACCTAGTAAGTAAAACATTTTCAGGTTCAATATTTGCTTCTTTATACGATTGTTCTATATTTCTCTTAGCTAATCCTAGCATTGCATCTATTAAGTCAATTGCTAGATAATTTATATTTTGATTTTCTAAAGCTAACCTTGAAATAAATTGACCTTTTCCACATCCTAATTCTATCATAAATGGTAAATCTGGATTTTTAAAATGTTCCTTCCACTTACCCTTCCATTTTTCAGGTTCATCTTCATAGAATTTGCTAGCTTCTAATTCCGGCCTTGCCCATTTCTTATATCTAATTCTCATTTTATATTTTCTCCTTTAAAAATTATGCTTTTTCTTTGCATATTTTATCAAATTTTTTCATTACATTCAAGTTGAACTGTAGCTAAATTTAAGATATAATGTAATTATTGATATAAATTTACGAAGTAGAGGTTTAAAATGCAATTAAAATACATTGTTAAAGGAACTGATAATTATAATGATATAAATGAAATTTTAAACACAATATTTAATATTTCATCACGTTTAAGAGTTAAATTAATTAACAATAAAAGTGTTACTTTAAATGGTACTTTTGTTGATACAAGAACACATATCAAACCACATGACATTATATGTGTTGATTTAAGTTATGAAGAAGATAATTCAAATATTGTTCCAACAAAAATGGAACTTGATATATTATTTGAAGATGAATGGTTTTTAGTTATTAATAAGCCAAGTGGAATATCAATTCATCCTTCTTTGCTTCACTACTCCGATTCATTATCTAATGGTGTTAAATATTATTTTGACCAAATTGGTTTAAAAAAGAAAATTCGACCTGTTAATAGGTTAGACACCAATACTTCTGGTTTAGTTATTTTTGCAAAATGTGAATATATTCAAGAATGTTTTATTAAGCAAATGGCTGATAAAACTTTTAAAAAGGCATATTTATGCCTTGTTCAAGGAAATTTTGAAAAAGACACAACTCCAAACAAAAATATTAATTTCAATACAGAATATAAAACTATTGATTTACCTATTGCAAGGAAACCCGGTAGTATTATTGAAAGATGTGTTGATACATCTGGACAAAAAGCTATTACACATTACAAAGTTATTAAAGAATTTGATGGATATAGTTTAGTTGAATGTTTGTTAGAAACTGGCAGAACTCATCAAATCCGTGTGCATATGAGCTATATTGGTCATCCTTTGTTAGGTGATGATTTATATAATAGTACTATGAATTTTTCTAATTCCACAGAAGTACAAAAAACAAAATTTCATAAGAAGTCTAATAATTTAATGAACAGACAAGCTTTACATAGTTATAAAATTGAGCTAATTCATCCGGTTACTAATGAATTATTAAGTTTCTGCTGTGAACTTCCAAAAGACATGAAATGTCTCGTTGGGGACGTTTCTGATGCGACATTTATTAATCATTAATTTTTTCTAGTAGAGGTCCGTCCCAAAATTCCTAAAAAGAGGGATTTTTAGGACTGTCCCCTAAATCCCTCTTTGTCTTTTTATTACTTCTAATCCTGCTTTTGCACCTTCATATACTGCTTTTGATACTTGCAATAATCCTCCTGTACAGTCACCACAAGCATATATTCCTTTTACATTTGTTTCCATGTTTTCATTTACTACTATTTTATCTTTTTGTGTTATTATTCCTAGTTTTTTTGCAAATTCTGAACTTCCTGCCACTCCTTCTGCTACAAATATTCCATCTGTTTTTATTGTAGTTCCATCTTTAAATCTTACTTCTTCTACTTTATCTTTTCCATCTATCTCTTCTATTTCTTTTGTGTCAACTTTTACATTATCTGCTCTAAATTCAGGTGCTTTTTTTCCATTTGTTAGAATTGTTATATTATCTGCTATATTTATTAATTCATTCGTTTCTGCTATTGCATAATTTCCACTTCCTAATACTGCTACACTTCTATTTCTATAAAAGAATCCATCACAAATTGCACAATAACTAACACCTTTTCCTTCAAACTTTTCTATTCCTTTTATTTTTGGCCTATTCTTTTTATTTCCTGTTGCAAGTATTAAATTTTTAGCTTGATATTCATTTCTCGTTGTCACAACATTAAAATATTCAATATTATTTTCTATTTTAACAACTTCTTCTTTTAATACTTCTACTCCTATATTTTTTGCTTGTTCTATTCCTGTATTATATAATTCTTCTCCTGTAATTCCATTTTTAAATCCATAATAGTTTTCAATTAGACTTGCTTTTTCTAATCCTGATTTGTCATTATATAATATTAGTGTTTTTAAGTTTGCTCTTTTAGTATATAAACTTGCTGATATTCCAGCTGGTCCTGCACCTAAAATTATCACGTCATACATATTCATATTCATATTCATCTCCGTTTCTATTATATTATTGCTTCAATCTTAAATATCCCAACTCTTCCCAAATATTATAAGCTAAATTAAGCCTAAATACTAAAGTAGGTTTAGCTCCTGCCCTGTTTTTATCAACAACACAAGCATAATATCTAACATCAGGATCTTTGTATTTTTTCAAATCAAAAAATTTTGTATCGACTTCTTGTAATGAATATTCATATTTCTCTAGAGTATCCCTGTTAATTTGTTTCATCAAACATAAAGTATCTAAAACTTCTTTAACAGTTCTGCTAACTGCTAAATCATTTACATTTAAGTTTACAGGTAATGTATCACTTTCAGCTAGTTGTAATGTTGAACAAATATAAATTCCTAAATTTTGTGCTAAATTTGAAAGTATTGTAGCTGTTTTCTTCAATTCTTCACCTATTCCGATATTTGCTGTATCTGTTTTTAAAGTATCATAAAATACATATTCTATTTTTTCTTTGTAGTAGTAATTTAAAATTACTTTTCTTAATTCATCATTTGTATGGTCTGTTATATTGATAAAATATATTGAATTTTTTATTTCTTTATTTACCCAATCTGTTACACTAATTACTTTATTAAACTCACTAGAAACTTCCATTAGTCTTTTTACAAAATCTACTTGTTTTTCTTTTTCTCCCTTTTTTACAAAGCCATTTTCGTCTACTTCTACTTTCTTTCCTTTATCTGGTCTAAATTTAAAATCTAATAGTTCTCCTTCTGTTTTTTGTATTTCTTGACCATGTAATTTTTGAATAGCTTTATTATTTAATATTGTGGTTATTAAACATAGTTTCATTTTTTCTTCTGACATTTCGTTTGATATAATTAGAACTTTCTTTTTATGTACAAAAGCTGTATGTGCTGCAAGATTGATTGTAAATCTACTTTTTCCTGCATTTGAAGGCATTGCAAAAGCCATGGTTTCACCCTTTCTAATTCCCTTAAATACTTGTGTTAGTATTGGAAATGGTAATGGTAAACCGTTTGTCAAGTTGTTATCTCCTAATTCTAAGAAACTTGTCAAACCTTCATTTAATATACTTCTTTTAAATTTTTCTGTATCACTTACTTGTATTACTGCATTCTCAACTTCTTCTACTGACATTTTGTCATATAATTCATATTCTCTAATTTCAACTACTTTGTCTTGAATTGCTTGAATTGGTATTGCTAAATAATGTTTTCTTAATACAAAAAGTTTTTTCAATTCAATATATACTTTTTCCATATTATATTGTTCCTCTTGAATTCTATGTTTTAACTCACCTTTTAATTCATAAGTTCTTTCACTTTCTCTTGCGAAGTTAAAACCTTCTTTTGCAGCTTCTGGTGTGTATGCACCACCTTCTGTAAATAATACACTTTTATATATATTTAATATTTCGCTATCTTCAAAATAACAATCATCATGTAGAAAATAGTACTTTACAATATATTTAGGATTATTTAATAATAGTCCCATGTATATGTGTTCTAATTCTATATTACTTAGTAATGCTGGATATATTGATTTATTTTCTTCTTTCTTTTCTTTCTTTTTAGTTTGCTTTTTAACTACCTTTCCTGGATTATCTTCATTATTTTCCATTTCTTTTATTTTCTGCAATTTTCCCATTGCAGCTCTGTATTCACCTTCCGCTAAATCTGTTTTGATTTCTTCGATTAATTCTGCATTTTGTTCTGTTACTGGTATGTTATTTACTAATTCATATACTTTATCTAAATCCATATTCTTTTTCAACCTTTCCCCTTGATTTTTTATTTATTATACCTGTTTCAATTTCTGAAATCAATATAAATTTTAAAATCTAATTGTTTTTTGTGACTTATTCTGTTATAATGACATCTATAGAAGATGATGTACCGATTCAGGAAATCAAATTTCAATCTTCAGCACTGAATCGGAATGAACTGGAAAGGGTTAAAAACTTAATTTTTGATATGGCAGTTCGACCGGAATCTAACACCAAATAGAAGGCCCTTTGGGCCTTCTTATTTTATAATATAAAAATGGAGTTGAATAAATATGGCATTTGATGGAATAGTCACAAGAGCAATAGCATCAGAGCTTCAAGAACTATCTGGTGCAAGAATAGATAAAATATTTCAGCCAAATAAAAATAATAT
Organism: uncultured Clostridia bacterium; assembly: GCA_944387525.1. Classification (GTDB taxonomy): domain Bacteria; phylum Bacillota; class Clostridia; order TANB77; family CAG-508; genus CAG-269. Next base: position 13,395 of record CALXFF010000023.1, read on the forward strand.
TTTAGTTGGTTGTTATTTGAATAAAAAGAATTTCTTAATTAATATAAATATAGATTCAAATAATTATAGAATTCATTTAACAACTCACCCAAAGTCTAATCCTCAGGTTGCACCTAATTTTTGTATGGTACTTCGAAAACATTTATTAGGATTACATATAAAAAATGTAATTACAAATAATTTAGAAAGAGTAATTACAATTGAATTTGAAGGCTTTGATGAAGTTGATGATATTCTAAATAAAAAGTTAATTATTGAGTTAATGGGAAAACATTGTAATATTATATTATTAGACGAGGAAAATAATATAATAGATAGTATGCGTCATATACACCAAGAAAATGGCTTTAGGAATATAGTTCCACATGCTAAATATGTGTATCCTTCTACTGAAAAAGAAAACTTTTTAGAATGTTCGTCTTTTGATAATTTTTCTGAGTTATTATCTAATATTAATAGTTTGGATGATTTACCTTCTGTTATTGCTAATTTGTTTAATGGAATTAGTCAAGCTTTTATAAAAGGTGCTATTTATGAACTAAAAATTGATAGTGTTAATTCCAAAAGTTTGGAAAAATTATATAATTATATTCAAACTGTTATTTATAATACTGATAATGGTAAGTTGGATTTTGGATTGTTAAATTGTAAAAAAGATAAGAAGGATTATTACATTAAAATTTCAGATGATGTTAAACCTGATTTTTCTTTAAGTTTCTTTTTAGATGATTTTTATTATGAAAAGGAATCTTCTTTAGAGTTTAATACTTATCGTGATAGTGTTTTAAAGATGATATTAGATGTTTTGAATAAATACAAAAAACGTCTTGATAATATGAATAGGAAATTAGCAGAATGTGATGATATGCAGAAATATCAACTTTATGGCGAATTGATTACTGCAAATTTATATAGAATAGATAATAAACCTGTTTCTGAGATTTCTCTTGAAAATTATTATGATAATAATCAGGAAATAATAATAAAGTTAGATAGTAGATATTCTCCTTCTATTAATGCTAAGCGTTTTTTTAAGAAATATAATAAGCTAAAAAATACTTTGGAAATTGTTACTAAGCAAAAAGATGATACTTTAAAGGAATTGGATTATATCGAAAGTATTGTTTATGAGTTAGAAGCGGCATCAACTTTAGATGAAATTTATTCTATATTCGAAGAAATTTCTGAAAATGTTATCTTTTCAGATAAAACTAAAAAACTTTCTTCTAAGAAAAAGGATAAAATCAAGAAATCTTCTTTAACTAAAAATAAAAATGTTTCATTTAATCCTATTAAATATACAATTGGAAATTATCAACTTTTAGTTGGTAGAAATAATAAAGAAAATGATTATTTAACTTTAAAGTATGCATCAAAAAATGATATTTGGTTTCATACCAAAGATATTCATGGTAGTCATGCAATTTTAAGATTAAATTCTAATGATATGCCAGATGATGATGTTTTAATTAGGTGTGCTGAAATTGCTGCTGCTCATAGTAAAGCTAAAAATTCTTCTAATGTTCCTGTTGATTATTGTGAAGTTAGATATGTTAAAAAACCTAATGGTGCAAAACCTGGTATGGTGATTTATACGCATAATCATACATTATATGTGAATCCCAAAATTCACACTTCATAAATATAAAAATAAAAGTATGCATTTATATATTTTTTTGTAATCCCACAATATACTTCAAAATATATAAATACATACTTTTGTGATATAAAAATTATAACTATTCAATTTTTACTTCTACCAGAAGATTAAAACCGTCAAAACTGTTGCAACTACAATTTGGGAAGTTGTTAAATCATTTGGTAATAAATCTATTTCTTCGCCTTCTTGCTTTTCATCTACAATGCTTACATTATATGAAGCAACATCTTCTATTTTAAAAAGCAATTCAAAACTTTGAGCATCTCCTTGTGGCAAATCATTTATTTGTATATATTTTCTGCCTAAAAATACATTTCTTTTTGAGTATAAGTCAACTTCTACATATTTTCCTTTTAAATCTTCTCCATTAGGATTTTGAATAAGCCCTCTTATTCTTCCATTTACTTTTGTTGCTTCTGCTTGATATATGCTTACTTCTTCTACACTATCTTGTCTTTCAATATCTCTATAACTAGAATTTAGTCCTACATATATTAAGAAGTCTGAAAATATGAAAAATGCTATTACTAATACAAAATACATTGCATATTTTTTTATTTTATCCATTTCTTACCATTCCTTGTATAATATATTTAATTTTTATTAGTTTATGTACTCATTTTCCATAAATACATAAACTAATATATGACATTTAAAAATTTAAATCTTTAATTTTTCAATTGGCTTAATTTTCTTAAAATAAAATTTCTTACAAATCTTTATTGTTGGCTCTAATTCTTCAAAACCTGTTTCATAATTCATTATAGCCTCAAATAAATTATATATATGAGAATATACATATAGAACTCTTCGTGGTGCAAAAAGATCTTCGCATACAAAATTTGACAAAAAATATTCAATTCCAAAGAAGTATTCATAGCTTCTATTTTCTCTTTCATTTAAATAGTGTTGTTTTGTAAAAACTCCTTCATGTCTAAATTTAAGAAAGTAATATTCATACTGCAATATTTTTTCAATTGGACAAATTATAAAAATTGCAACCATTTCAGCAAATCCAGTACTATAAGTTAAATTAGGTAAATCATTATATCTTAAATAAGTAATTGCCCTATTTTTTAATACAATATCTTTTTCTTCGCCTGCACCTAAAAAAATTTTTGCAACAGCAAGTGCAATAGCATATCCTAAATATGATACAACATCATAAAACACTAACTTATATTCTTTTTTTTCTGGTATTGCTTTGTCCACTTTTCCATCTATAATATTATTTATAGTATTCATAAGATTCGAGTTTACTACAACACCTAAGCTATCATAGATTTTCTTTTCTAGCTCAGTATCAAGAATTTTTATATTAAAATGTTCAGCTACTTTCTTCATATCTGGATTAAGTTCTATTATGCTTTTTTCAGCATTTAATAAATTTTTCCATTCATCTATAGGATATTCTTTCCAATAATTATATTCTCCATATACTTCTCCTATGATTTCCCGAGCTACATAATATGCATTCAAATAAATATCATCTAATTTTCTTTGATTCTCCATTTCTAAAGATTTTAATTTTTCAATGTTCATAATTATAAATCTCCCTTCAAATTATTGATTGGTTGACATGTTACATAAAATTTTAACTATTATATCATAAAAAAATACTAAAGTAAATACCATTCGGTGTTGAAATTTATGTAAAATTATAGTATAATTTATATATTGCTAAATAGCAAAAATAATTAATAAGGAGGTCCATAACTATGGCGGAAATTACACAGGGAGTACGGAAACAAATAGACTTTAGAGTTGGAAAATCGAAAAAAGGTTGTACTGATATGCATATGCAATCATCACAGAATTTATTATCTATTTTTAAATATGATGAATCTTTGATGGATTGCCAAAATGTTACTTATGGCTATAAAGAATTACTTCAGCCTTTGGTTATATATTTTAGTAAAAATATATCTGATGAAACAAAGGACGAAATTTATTCTTTAATAGAGAGTGAAAAAAATATGGATGAACCACAATTGCAGCCTGATTTGACAGCTCTGGCATTCACTATTAGCGTACTGTGTAAAGTAAATATACATTTGGAATTAGGTGCTCCTGACTTAATGTATGTTTACAACTAATTTTTAGGAGGAGTTTGCAATTTAAACTCCTCCGCTATTTTTATATTAATTTATATCTTTATTGCTTTGCCAAGATAAGTTGAATAAATATAAATCTTATCTACTTTTCTCTTCAAAGCATCCTCAAGAGCTTTTTTATACAATTGTAATTGACTATCATATTTTTGTATTATCTCCTCTGCCCCATTTTCTAGATAATCTGTTTTGTAATCTAATAGTACCAAATTGTTGTTTTTATCAATGTAATAAAGGTCAATTACACCTTGAACTAATATTTTTTCTCCCACATCCTTTTTATAGATTTCCTTTGCAGGAATTGTCATATAAAAAGGTTCTTCTCTATGCACTTCTTTTGCGTTTTTTAACTCTTCCCATATATTTGATTTAGTAAATTTTAAAATTGCATTTATATTAATATTCTCCGCTTCTAATTGTGTAATAATCTCCCTATCTTTTAAATTATTTACCAATTCTTTTATATCTGAAAGCTCATATTCTTTTCCAATCTCCAATTTTTGCATACATAAATGTAATAAAGTACCTTTTCTTGCACCAGTTAACTTTTCTTGTTCATCACTCTTCATAAATTTAGGTATTTCAAATTTATCATATAAAGATTCGCTATATTCATCACTTGAAAAGTTTTCAACAGCTCTTCTAACTCTATTATCTTCATTTGCCAATTCTTTTAATTCAGTTACAGAAGTCTTAGTTGGAATTGCAATTGATTCTTCATATTTATATTTATTTTCTATTACATTTTGTATATCTTCTATGTTTTTAAATTTAACACTAGAGTCATTTAAATTATGATTATTTAGCAAGCCAATTACATCAACATCTTCATCATTTGATTTTTCTAGAGATTTCATTAAATCAGATTTGTTATGTATGTGTAGTTCTGCTATATCTGTTATATTTTCTTTTTCATACATATACACAAGCATTATCCAATCTAAATATTTTTTGTATTTCTTTAATAAAATTGGATTAATTTTATTTTCATCATTTAAAGGATATTGCTCAATTTGCCCCATCATTTTTTCTTTTACTTTATCATAATCTTTTTGAATTCCAGTAATATATAGCTTTTCTTTAGCTCTTGTTAATGCAACATATAGGATTCTCATCTCTTCTGAAAGTGTTTCTGTTAAAATTTTATTTCTAATTGCTGCTTTACTCAAAGTGTCGTATTGTATTTGCTTTTCATAATCAATATATTTTACACCTATTCCCATTTCTTGATGTAATAGTATGCTTTCATTTAAATCCATTAAGTTGAATTGTTTCCCTGTGCTTGATAAAAATACAACTGGAAATTCAAGTCCTTTACTTTTGTGTATACTCATTATTCTAACAACATTTTCATTTTCTCCAATAATTTTTGCTGCTCCTAAATCTCCACTACTTAGATGGATTTTTTCAATAAAATGTATAAAGTTATATAATCCTTTATAACTTGCTGTTTCATATTGTTTAGCTCTTTCAAATAGCATCCTTAAATTTGCTTGTCTTAACATTCCATTTGGCATAAGGCTGACATAGTTATAATATCCAGTATCTGAATATATTTTCCAAATTAGTTCATCTAAAGCTAAATATTCTTGTTCTTTTCTCCAATTATCTAAATTGTTTAAAAATTGCTCTATTTTATCACTCAATTCGCTATCTACTGATATTTTAGCCTTTTGCATACATGTATAAAAATTATCTTTTTTATCACTTAAACGTATTTGTATTAATTCATCATCTGTAAATTTTCCAATTGGTGACCTTAATACTGTTACTAATGGAATGTCTTGAATTGGGTTATCTATTATTTTTAGTAAACTCATTATTGTTTGTATTTCTATTGAGTCTAGGTATTCTTGTGAACTGTCTGAAAATACTGGTATGTCTAAATTTACTAATTCTTGTTCAAATATTGGAGCAGATTTTGATGTTGCTCTTAATAGAATAACGGCGTCTTTATATTCTATATCTCTGTATTTTTCTTTTTTTCTGTCATATACTTGAAATTTATTTTTTATTAGTTCCTTTATTTTATTTGCAACAAATCTTGCTTCTAATTCAATATCTTCAATGTGTTCTTCTACTTCTTCATTGTTTTCATCTTTATTAATTTGTTCTTCTTTATTTTTTTCTTCTGATTCATTAAATATTTCATTTTCTTGTTCCTTTGTTTGTATTATATGAATCTCTGTCTTTTGATTTTGATTAATCTCTGGATAATTTGCACCTAAATTCAAATATTCTTCTTTATCATATAATATATCTCCCAATTGATTGCTCATAATATCTTGAAAAATGATATTTGTAAAATCTAATACATTTTTCTTGCTACGAAAGTTCTTGAATAACTGAATTTTCAAGTCATCATTTTCGCCTTTATCTTCTTTTTTCTTGTAGGTATCATATTTGCTTAAAAACAATTCAGGCATTGCTTGTCTAAATTTATATATACTTTGCTTAACATCTCCTACCATAAAAATATTTTTGTTGTTTGAAACAGCTGTTAAAATGTATTCTTGCACTAAGTTACTATCTTGATATTCATCTATTGCAACTTCTTTAAATTTATTTTGATATTTTTTTGCTATTTCACTTTTTTCAATATTTCCTTCTTTATCTGTTTTTAAAAGTATTTTTAATGCAAAATGCTCTATATCATGGAAGTCTACTATGTTTTTGTCTCTTTTTCTTTTCGAAAATTCTTTTTGAAATTCTAAAATTAAATTTTCTAGCTTTTTTAAGACTAAATACATATCATATATATCTTGATTTGCTTCTTTTGAATTACAAATTAAGATTTTTTTAGATATGTTCTTTATTTTCTCTTTTACCTCATTTCTTACATCTTTTGCTTTTTCCTTTATCTCTAAATTGCTACTTTTTCTAGGCCAGGTAACAAATTCTAAATTATTGGCAATAGTATATGCATCCTCCCAAGAATTTGTATGTTCTTTTAGAGTTTCTAATTGTTCAATATCACTTCTAATTGTTTGCCAAAATTTTTCTAATTCTGGTTCAACACTTAAATGTTTTTCTATTCTATTTAATGCTGTAATACTATCTACTACAATTTCTCTTACTTCTTTTAATAATTCTTTTCCCCATATTGTGTTACTAAAATCTTCCTCTAATTTGTCTTCTAAATTGAAAATTTCTATTTTGTCATTTAACCATTTTTCAGGAAATGGATTACTTTGTATGTATGAATATATTTTTAAAACTAAATCTTTTAAAGGTGTATCATCTCTGTAACTTGTATAAATATTTATTAATTTTGTAAAATCTTCATCTTCTTTTTCGTATTTTTCTTCAAATATGTCATCAATTACTTCTTGTTTTAATAATTCTATTTCAGATGTATCTGCTATTCTAAAATTTGGTGATATATTTTCTAATTCATAAAAATAGTTTCTTACAACTTCTAAACAAAATGAGTCTATTGTACATATACTTGCTTTGTTTAATAGAGTTATTTGTTTTTGTAAGTTTTCATTTTCTGGTTCTTCTTCTAATTTTTTGTATATTGCATCTAGTACTCTTTCTCTCATTTCTGATGCTGCCGCATTTGTAAATGTAACTACTAATAGTTCGTCTATATTGATTTTTTCATTTAATACTTTGTTTATTATTCTTTCTACTAATACTGCTGTTTTACCACTTCCGTGCTGCTGCTGCAACTAATATGTTTGAACCTTTTTCATTTATGGCTTGTTCTTGTTCTTTTGTCCATTTTACTTCACTCATGGCTTCCTCCAATTTCAATTTTTATTATTATATCAAATTTATTTTAAATTTTCTATTTAGATTTATAATTTATTTTGTTTTTTCTTAAGAATTTTTTAATAGACTTTTTACTTATTATATGTTAAAATTTCTTTTGTTGAAAGGGATGATTTTGATGTCAGATTATAAAAGGTATAATCCTAATTTCAAATCTGGTTTAAGTAATGAACAAGTAAATGAAAGAATAAAAGAAAATTTAATAAATCATGATACAACTGTTCCAACAAAAAGTGTTAAACGTATTTTATATGAAAACTTTTTTACATTATTTAATATTTTAAATTTAATACTTGCAATTGCAATTTTTGCAGTTGGTTCATATAAGAATATGCTATTTTTGTTTATTGTTATTATAAATACTGCAATTAGTACAATTCAGGAAATACATTCTAAACGAGTTGTAGATAAATTATCACTTATGGCTACATCTAAGGTTAATGTTATTAGAGATTCTAAAAAACAAAATGTTTCTATTTATGAGCTTGTATTAGATGATATTGTTGAATTTAATACAGGGAATCAGATTCCAACTGATAGCATAATACAAGATGGTGAAGTTTTAGTTAATGAGTCTTTTATTACCGGTGAGCCTGATAGTATTACTAAGAAAAAAGGTGATACTATTTTGTCTGGTAGTTATATTATAAGCGGTAAGTGTTTTGCAAAAGTTGAACATATAGGAACAGACAATTATACTTCTAAGATTTCAAGTGGTGCAAAATATATCAAAAAAGTTAAATCTGAAATAATGACTTCATTGAATAAGATTATTAAGGTTTTAACATTTATTATTATTCCTATTGGTATTTGTATGTTTTATAGCCAATTACATTTACAAGGAAATACTTTGCAAGATGCTGTTGTTCAGTCAGCCGCATCAATTATTGGTATGATTCCAGAAGGACTTGTTCTTTTAACAAGTACAGTTCTTGCAATTAGTGTTATTAGATTATCTAAGTCTAAGGTATTGGTTCAAGATTTGTATTGTATTGAAACTTTGGCAAGAGTTGATACTTTATGTTTGGACAAGACTGGCACTTTGACAGAAGGTTCTATGGAAGTAAAGGATTTTGTATGTGTAAATACTGAAAAAAATAATATGAAGAATATTTTAGCTAATATATCTAAATTTTCTGAAGATGAAAATTCTACTATTTTAGCTATTAAGGATTATTTTTCAAATGTTAAAGATGAATTTAATCCTATAAATAAAATACCTTTTTCTTCTGATAAAAAATGGTCTGGAATTTATTTTGAAAATCAAGGTTCATATATTATTGGTGCTCCGGAATTTGTATTGAAAAATGATTTTGATAAGTATAAAGATGATATAAAGAAATATTCAGAAGATTACAGGGTTTTGGTTTTAGCTCATTCTGAACATGATTTCAATAATAAGAATTTGCCGAGTGATATTACTTTATTAGGTTATGTGTTTTTACTTGATAAAATACGTCCTGATGCAAATAAGACTTTAGAGTTTTTTGAAAAACAAGGTGTTGATATTAAAATTATTTCAGGTGATAATCCTATTACTGTTTCTAAGATTGCAAAAAATGTTGGGGTTAAAAATTATGATAAATATATTGATATGTCAACAGTTAGTGATGATACTGATTTAAAGGACATTGTTTTGAATTATACTATTTTTGGTAGGGTTTCTCCTACTCAAAAACAATCTCTTATTAAATCTCTTAAGGATAATGACAGGACTGTTGCAATGACTGGTGATGGTGTTAATGATGTTCTTGCATTAAAAGAAGCGGATTGTAGTGTAGCAATGGCAAGTGGAAGTGATGCAACTAAGAATATTTCTCAATTGGTTTTATTGAATTCTGATTTTGCTGCAATGCCTAAAATTGTTGCTGAAGGAAGAAGAACTATAAATAATATTCAAAGATCTGCTTCACTATTCTTAGTAAAAACTATATATTCAACTATATTTGCTTTGATGTTTTTATTTATGGGTGAACAATATCCTTTTGAGCCAATACAATTATCATTAATTAGTGTTACAACAATTGGTATTCCTTCATTTATGTTAGCATTAGAACCTAATAAAGAAAGAATTAAAGGAAGATTTTTGCAAAATGTTGTTGCAAAGGCTTTTCCTACTGCAATTACAAATGTTATAACTATTTTTGCTTTGACTATTCTAAATAAATTTGGAATAATCGCTGAAGAATATTTTTCTAGTTTATGTGTGATTTCAACAGGTTTTAGCGGTTTAGCTTTATTGTTTACTTTGACTAAGTCAAGAAAAAGTGAAAATTCAAAATTGCCTGTTTCTATATATAGATTAGTGCTTGCAATTTGTATGGCTATTTTGTTTGTTTTAGGTTTAACGCTTGGCTCTTCCCTATTTAGTATTGTTGATTTATATGTTATTAGAGATTTTATTTTTGATGTTTTAGTTATTGTGATTGTTAATTTTGTTATTTTGAATTGGTTGTTTGCTAGGGTGTTGAAAGTTAGATAGAAATGTTTTTAGTTTAAAAAACCAGCCTAAATTACTAGGTTGGTTTTTTTACAGAGTTATACTCTGTCCAGTAGAGCAATGACTTTGAATTGTGTACTTGTTGATTCAGTATAGCCAACAGCCGCAAGATTGTAAAATTCCAGGCAAAATTTAACCTTGTCACTTGTTTTTTTGACTTTGTTAATTGCTTCTGTGGCATTTAATGCTTCTAAAATTCTCATGTTTTTCAGATAGGAGTTGTTTTCTTTTCTAATTTCTTCTAGAAGTTCTTTATTTATTTGAGATATTAATTTCCGTTGTTCTCCAATACTGTATTCACAAAAAAGTGAAGCATATTTTGCTAGTTCTTCAGATGTATATACCCCTCTTTTTAATTGCTCTTTAATCGTGTAGAGCTCACCAAAAACTTCCGTTTCGTATTTTCCTCCTATTACCCGTTTCACAATTTTTGATGCTTGTTTTTCTACTGGTAATTTTTTTATATTGCAATTCCTCCTTAGGTTTTTATGTATATATTGTATCAGATTTTTTATTTAAAGTCAATTTATGTAAATATTATTGTATTCTAAACATTTTTCTTCTAATAACTTGAAGTTACAACATCTCGCCTTTATATTTTCTAAAATTTTCCCACTATTATACATTTGATATAATTTAAATGATTTATTTTTTACTTGTTGATAATGTTCGTTAAGCCAACTTAATTGCTCTTTCAATAAATTTTGATACTTTAATTCAGAAACAGTTAATGTTTCTTTGTTTAAATCAACTAAAGTATAATTATTTTTCATTACAGGAATCATATTGTTAAAATTTACAGCCCCTAAATCTCCATTATCAATTTTTAGAAAATCTATTGTATTTTTCATTTTCTTATGTTTTGGTTTCGGACTTGATAAAGGAGCAAAATATTGAAATTTATCTATTTCAAATAATATTCCTATAAAAGGTCTAAGTTCCTTTTCATTCTTATTATATGCTACTTTATTATCATATTCTCTCAAATAATCACAATAATTGGAATCTACTCTAACAATTTTTAAATTTCGAATCATTTTATACCTCCTTAGTTTATATGTATTATATAGTATATTTTTTAAAAATGCAAGAGAAATAGTAAATTTTTACAATTAAATTTGCATATTAAAAGGATTAGAGTTTAGTCTCTAATCCATCTTTTTTAAGTTCCAATTTATGGCTGGATTCACCGCTTTTTTAAGTTCCAATTTATGGCTGGATTCACCGCTTTTTTAAGTTCCAATTTAATGGCTGGATTCACCACTTTTTTTAGCTAATATTAGCAATATTATTATATGCAAAATATATAAATTTATTGCTTTTATATACTTAATATAACATATTTTTTAATAATAATCAAGGATTTTGATTTATAATTTTATTAATCAAGTTGACTTTTTATGTTGATTATACTATAATTCTATTGTCACAAATAATTGTCTATTTTGAAAGGAGACTATTTTATGAGTAATATTCAAGACACTTTACAGGGCATACTTCTTATCAAACGGAATTTAGAAACTGTTCAAAACTTGAAAAAAGAAGCTTTCCGGGTATTTAAAGGAAGTTTTCCACTTAGTAAAATGAAAGACGCTTTGAATAATTCTTGGTCACAATTGTATAGTTGGAATGAAAGTTCCTATGGTTATATTAAATTCCAAGAATGGGATGATATAGAAGCAGCCTTCTCTAAAGTATCAACTGCATCTATAAATAGAACTGAATTTAAAGAAGCTTTGAAAGAATCAATGGATGGGGTTGAAAAATACATCGAAGAATTAAATAAAGCTTTAGATGAATACTCTTCAACTCTTTCAAATTACTATGATGATTTCTTTGATAAGAATGCTGGTGACTTAAGCTTTATATTTAAAGATGATAAAATTAAAGAGTTAATTGTAAAGTTTATACAGTCATAAAACCTGCTAAATCTCCTTTAAAAGGTGTCCTAAAATCAGGACACCTTTTACCAATTTATTTCAAAGCTCTCAATGAATTAATAATAGCAATAACTGAAACACCTACATCTGCAAAAACTGCTTCCCACATTGTAGATAAACCAAAGGCACTTAAAATTAGAACAGCTATTTTAATGCCAATAGCAAAAATAATATTTTGCTTTACAATTCTCATTGTTTTTTTAGAAATATTTATTGCAGTATTTATTTTAGAAGGTTCATCTGTCATTATAACAATATCTGCTGCTTCTATCGCGCTATCAGCACCTAATCCTCCCATTGCTATACCAATATCTGCTAAAGCTAAAACTGGTGCATCATTTATTCCATCTCCCACAAATACTAATTTTCCTTTTTCTGTTTTTTCTTTAAGCAATTGTTCTACTTTTTCTACCTTTCCATCTGGTAATAATTCAGTATATACTTTATCTATACCTATTTCTTTAGCAACACTTTCGCCAACATCTTTTCTATCACCTGTTAGCATAACTGTTTGTTTTATATTATTCCTCTTTAAGTCATCTATTGCTTTTTTAGAATCTTCTTTTATTTCATCAGATATTACTATATATCCTGCAAATTCTTTATTTATTGCAATATATACAATTGTTCCTACTTCATTACATTTTGTATATTTTATATTTTTTTCTTGCATCAATTTTTCGTTTCCGGCTAAAACTTCTTTATCTTCTATTGTAGCTACAACTCCACGACCTGATAATTCTTCTGTCTTAGAAATTAAATTTGTATCTATTTCTTCTCCATAGGCTTTTTTGATTGATACTGATATTGGGTGATTTGAATAACTTTCCGCATATGCTGCATATTTTATTAATTCTTCTTTTGATATTCCTACAGGTTCAATTTTTTGTACTTCAAATACTCCTTTTGTTAATGTCCCAGTTTTATCAAATACAACAATTTCGCTGTTTGATAGGGCTTCTAAATAGTTACTCCCTTTAACTAATATTCCTTTTTTAGATGCTCCTCCTATTCCTCCAAAAAATCCTAATGGTATTGATATAACTAAAGCACAAGGACAAGACACAACTAAAAATGTTAAAGCTCTATATAACCAATCTGTAAATTCTGCTCCTTCAATAACTAATGTAGGAATAATTGCTAAAAAGACTGCAATTATTACAACTGCTGGTGTATAATATTTAGCAAATTTAGTTATAAAGTTCTCTGACTTAGATTTCTTGCTACTAGCATTTTCTACTAAATCTAGAATTTTACTAACAGTTGATTCTCCAAATTCTTTTGTTACTTCTATTTCTAGTAATCCATTTTGATTTATACAACCACTTAATACTTCATCATTTTCTTTTACCTCTCTTGGCAAAGATTCACCTGTTAGGGCTGATGTGTCTAGCATTGAATTTCCTTTTATTATTTTTCCATCAAGTGGTATTTTTTCTCCTGGTTTTACAATTATTGTTTCTCCGATTTTTACTTCTTCTGGATTAATTTTTGATATTTCATTATTTCTTTTTACATTTGCATAATCTGGCCTAATATCCATCAAACTTACAATTGATTTTCTAGATTTATCAACCGCGTAGCTTTGGAATAATTCTCCTACTTGATAAAATAGCATTACTGCTACTGCTTCTGGAAACTCTCCAATTGCAAATGCACCAATTGTCGCAATTGACATTAAAAAGTTCTCATCAAATATTTTTCCTTTAAAAATATTTTCAATGGCTTCTAATACAATTTCAAAACCAACAATTAAATATGCTATTATGTATAAAACTTTATTTATCCATTCATTAGGGAAGTTAATTACTAATGCTATGATAAATAGTATAAAGGCAATTACTATTTTTATCCCCTCTTTATAATTCTTCAATATGTTCACGACCTTTCTTTACAATTTGGCTAATATGGTCATCATCTAAGCTATAATATACAACTTTACCCTCTTTTCTGAATTTTACTAGTTTTGCTTGTTTTAATAATCTCAATTGATGAGATATAGCTGATTGTGTTGTTTGAACTATGTTTGCTATATCACAAACACAAAGTTCATTTTCCATAAGAGCATATATTATTTTCATTCTCGTTGAATCTGCAAATACTTTAAAAAATTCTGCTAAATCATAAATTAAACCATCTTCTGGAATTTTCTTTTTCACTTCATTTACTACATCTTCATGAAGTACTGTACATTCAAATAATTCATCATCCATCTTTTTTCTTCTCCTTTTTTGCGTGGTCAGTTTGGGGACAGGTTCCGACTGACCATTTTTGGTCACTTTAGGGACGCCACTTTTATTATATTTGTATTAATATATGATTATTTGTTCATGTATTCATTTTATTCTTTTAATATTTTTTTGTCAATACTTTTAAACAAAAAAATACAAATTCTATTATATATAGAACTTGTATTTTTAGCTTTTCAATTATTACTATATTTAAATAATTTTTTCAATTTCTCCTATTGCGTAAAGTGGTATATTAATTAACCATTCTTCTTTTTTATATTCCGCCATGGATGTTCTTACATTCTTTGTGGTATTATATTTTGTTACAAACTCTTTTAAACTTTTGGCTTTTAAATTTTGTTCTGCCTTTACTTCAATTGGAACAACATCAATTCCTAATTGTATAATAAAATCAACTTCTGCTGTTGCTTTTTCAGCTGACCAATAAAAAATAGGAATATCTTTGTTTGACTTTAATTCTGTTAAGACAAACTGTTCAGTGAATGAACCTTTAAATTCTGTAAAAATCTTGCTTCCTTCTAATAGAATTTTCTCATCTATTTTTGTCATTGCTCCTAAAAGACCTACATCAAAAGTATATAGCTTAAATGCACTCGTATCTTGATATGCAATAAGTGGAATATTAGGTTTATTGATTCTATCAATTTTATATACAAGTCCACAATCAATTAACCATGATAATGCCAGTTCATATTCTCTAGCTCTTGCTCCTTCTTTTATTAGTCCATAAATAAATTTTTTATTTTCTTTAGCCAATTGAGCTGGTATGCTATTCCATAACATTTTTAATCTTGGTACTATTTCACTAGGTGCATGTTTTGAAAAATCTTCTTCATATGCTTTCAATAGTTGATTTTGAGTCTTTCTTACTTGTTTAAAATCTGTTGTTTCAATATATTTGTTTATTGCTGCTGGCATTCCACCAATGAAATAATATTTTCTTAATAAATCAATATATTTGTCTTTAAAAATATTGATTAAATTCCAATCTTTTTTATCTATTAATTTTGAAAGTTCTTCTTCTCCTATTGCTATAAGAAACTCTTTGAAGTTTAATGGATATAAATCCATAAAATCAACTTTTCCAACAGGGAATGATGTTCCTTCATGTAAAGCTACACCGAAGTAATGAACCTGCTGCTATAATATTATATTCATTAGCATTTTCATAAAAATATTTTAGCGATGTCAATGCTTTTGGTACTTCTTGTACTTCATCAAAAATTAATAATGTATTTTCTTTTTCGATGTTTACACCTGTTTCTATTTTTAATCCTTCAATTAATCTTTCTATATCAAAATCACCTTGGAATAATCTTTCCATTCTTTCATTTCCATCAAAATTTATATATGCAACTTTTTCATAATTTTTATTTCCGAATTCTTGCATTATCCAAGTTTTACCTACTTGTCTAGCTCCTCTAATAATAAGTGGCTTTCTATCGTTTGAATTTTTCCATAGTTCGAGTTCTTTTAATTTTTCACGATACATAAAAATCACTCTCCTCTGTTATTATATACATATTATAGCATATTTATTACATAAATTCAAACGAAAATTTTAAATATTTTCACATTTTTCAAAGGAATATTTTTAAAATTTTACATTTATTCGAAGGAAAAAAGAGCCACAAAATCAAATTTTGAGGCTCAGTATTATACTTGCTATTTAATTTTACATAGCTCTTCTATATAATTCAATAAAATCTTCTTTAGAAACATCTCTTGGGTTTCCTGGCTTACAAGGATCATTCATAGCTTTTTCAGCAAGCATTTCAAAATCCTCTTCTTTAGCTCCATAATCTTTAATAGTAGTTGTAATTCCAACTGCTTTGCTTAATTCAGAAATCATCCATACAAAAGTATTTATAACATCTTGGTCGTTTAAATGTTCAGCATCAGGTCTACCTATATTCATTAAAATTTCTCTAAATCTTTGGGCTGTTGCATGGTCTTCTCCATTAAATCTCATAACTGTTGGAAGTAACATAGCATTTGCTATTCCATGTGGTGTATCATATACAGCACCTAACTGGTGAGCCATTGAATGAACTATTCCAAGTCCTACATTTGAAAATCCCATACCTGCTATATATTGAGCAAGTCCCATCATTTCAACTGCTTCTGGATCTTTTTCATTTACGGCTGCTGGTAGATATTTAAATATCATTTTTATAGCCTTCATATGAAACATATCTGACATTTCATTATGTGCTTTTGTTATATATCCTTCAACTGCATGTGTTAGTGCGTCCATACCTGTTGCTGCTGCTAATCCTTTTGGCATTGATGCCATTAATTCAGAGTCTATTATTGCTAAAATTGGAATATCATTTGGATCTACACAAACCATTTTGATTTCAGCATCTTCGTCTGTTATAACGTAGTTAATTGTAACTTCTGCTGCTGTTCCAGCTGTTGTAGGTAATGCTATAAGTGGCATTCCTCTATTTACTGTGTTAGATGCTCCATTTAAAGATTTAATATCACTTCTTTCTGGATTTGTCATTACAATTGAAATTCCTTTTGCTGTATCTATACTTGAACCTCCACCTACTGCTACAATTAAATCAGCTTCAGCTTTTTTGCAAGCTTCAACTCCATCTGTTACATTTTTTATAGTTGGGTTTGGTTTTATTTCATCATATAAAACATATGGAATATTTGCTTTATTTAGAACCTCCTCAACTTTTGCTGTTACACCAGCTTCTACTAAAGATTTATCACTTACTAAAAATACTTTTTTGAAACCTCTTTTTTGGATTTCTCCTGCTAATTCTTCTCTTGCTCCTTTTCCGAAATATGATGTTTCATTTAAAACAAATTTTGTTGCCATTTTAAATTCCTCCTTTTGATAATTTGGTCACTTTGGGAACAGGTATCAAGTAACCATTTTGGGCTAATTCGTACCTGTCCCCAATTAGCCATTAACGTTCCTTATAATTTTTTGGTATTTCAAATAAACTACTATCTACATCATCAGAAATTTCAACACTTAATAATTCTTGATTATTTCCAACAATAGTCTTTATATATACTAAATCATTTCCATCAAAATAAAATCTAGTTTTAACATCTTCTGAGTTATTATCATCTGTTAGTTTTATCGCAAAATTAGTAATACCTGTATATTCTTCATATTTATAATTCTTTCCGTCAATTTCTTCTTTTCCTTCTACTAACTCAGTATCTTTAATCTCACTTAATTGTTCTAATACTTTATTTAAATTTACTTCATTATTTCGATATGTGTAATAAACTTTATCAGAATCTCTCAATAAATATGAATTTCCATCCCTAATAATATATTTTGATTCTTCACCATCATTTATTGTATCTGTATATGCTGTATTATTGTTTTTTGCATAGATTTCTTTATTATTATCATCAAGTGTTGTTGTAAAGCTAAATGTTTCTTTCTTACTCAGATTATTATATAACTTAGCTATCTTTGTTGAATTTGAAGCTGTGGTTGTTTCTTCTTCTCCATTATTACCTCTATTGACAAAGAAAATTATAAGTCCCACAACCAGTGCGATTATAACTACGGTTACAATAGAAATTATAATTATTTTTTTCTTCTTATCCATAATAATATTGTTCCTTTCTCATTTAGTCATTTATTACATACATAGAAGGGGTTAAAATTATTTTTCTAATCCCCTCTTTTCAAGGTCCGTCCCTAAATCCCTGATTTTAGGGATTTTTAGGACCGTCCCCAAAATCCCTCTATAGTATATTTTTTAGCACTATTGTCTTTAACCTTGACATTTCTGCAAGTGTAGTAGCTACACCCTCGTTTCCAATTCCAGAATGTTTCCAGCCTCCAAATGGCATTTCAAATGAACGATAGAAACTTGCTCCATTTACTACTGCTCCTCCACATTCTAGTCTATCTGCTATTTTCATTGCTCTTGATACATCTTTTGATATTACACATCCACATAATCCATATGATGATTGGTTTGCAATTTCAATTGCTTCTTCTACATCGTCAAATCCAATTACAGATATTACTGGTCCGAATATTTCCATGTCTTTTGCAACTTCCATGTCTTTTGTTACATTGTCAAGTATTGTTGGATAATAGTATGCATCCTCTCTTTTTCCTCCACATACAATTGTTGCACCTTCTGAAACCATTTGATTTACTTGCTCTTCTATTCTTTTTGCAGCATTTATATTAATCATTGGTCCCATATCAGTATCTTCTTGCATTGGGTCTCCAACTTTTAAGTTTGCTATTACTTCTTTCATTCTATCAATGAATTCTTGTTTTCTTGAATTATGAATTAAGAAACGTTTACTTGCACAACATACTTGTCCTCCATTATATAATCTTCCCCAGATTGTTTCTTTTACTGCTAAATCCATATCTCCATCTTCTAAGAAGATAAATGCATCATTTCCACCAAGCTCTAGCATAACGTGTGTTAAGTT
>CALXFF010000024.1 GCA_944387525.1 uncultured Clostridia bacterium
TATCAAGTTTTAATAATTTATATAGAAAAAACAAGGGATGTAGAAGTTTTAACAGAAAAACTTTTTACAAAACCTTAACAAATGTAGGAGGTAAAAAATGAAGAATGATATTAGATTTTTAGTAACAAAGGCTTGTAATTATGATTGCTATTTCTGTCATAGTGAAGGTGCAAGTGAAGCAATACGGAGACATCAATTAAGAGTAGAAGATTATGTTACACTTTATGATATTTATTCTAAAATGGAAGAATGGAACGGTGTAACATTGTCAGGAGGAGAACCATTACTATTCAAAGATATTGATAGCTTATTAGAGAAACTAAATGAAAGGGGAGCTAATATTACTATTGTAACAAATGGCTCATTACTTCATTTACACTTACCTTCAATGAAATATGTAAAACAGTTGAATGTTTCAATGCACACGCTTAATCCAGCAATGTATAGTCAGATTACTAATAGAGAAGAAAGAAAACTATACATTGTAAAAGAGACTTTAAAGATAATTAAAAATCTTTATCCAAAGATTAAAATTAGATTAAATGTGACACCTTGTAAAAACCAAAATTGGTCTTTACAAGAATTAAAAGGTTTAATCACATTTGCAGAAGAAATAAAGGCTTCTATAAAATGTACGGAGCTGTTTCCAAACAACATAGAAGATTGTGTAGATATTGAAATATTAAGAAAAGAATTGCAGGAGTTAGGGTATATTTATAAACCAACTGAAAGCAGAACAGAATGTTTTGAAAAAGCTGGAAATGAAATATATTTAACTCAATGTACTTGTTCTAAAGCAATTCTTTATGATAACCCTGTTGTATATTGCAGAAAAAATCATGACTTGTATGTAAATTACAATGCAACTTTTCTTCTTTGTAGATTAGGAACAGAGAGTATTGATTTTTGGGAAGAAATACAAGAAGGAAAATTAGATATTCTGGAGCTTAAGATGAAGTTAGCTAAGTTGAGAGTATCTAGTGAAACTTGCAAACAACATTTGAGATGTGTTTACTTCTAATCTAACAAACTTTCAAACAGGGTATGTTATACCTTGTTTGAAAGTAAATAATATAGTATAATCAGAAAAAATTATAAATAAATTTGGAGGGAAGCACATGAATTTAGAAATAAAAAATAAAGAAATCGAGAAATATTTTTATATTTTATCAAAAGAAATACCAGACTTTTTAATTGAATATGCTAATGTAAAAGAAATGCAAAGGCTAAAAGGAATAAGTATGGTATCAGCTTGTGAACATACCAAACTAATTCCATATAATTTTTTTCATACAAGATATGAACATAGTATAGGAGTTGCACTAATTGTATGGAATTTTACTAAAAATAAGAAACAGACAATAGCAGGTTTATATCACGATATAGCAACACCTTCTTTTAGCCACGTTGTTGATTATATACACGGAGATTATGAAAAACAAGAGACAACAGAAAGTCTTACTGAAAGAATAATAAAAAATTCAGAAGATATAATGGGATTATTAAAAAGAGACAATATAAAAGTTGAAGAAATAGAAGATTATCATATTTATCCTATAGCAGATAATGATAGTCCTAGATTATCAGCAGATAGATTAGAATATACTTTAAGCGATGGACTAGTCACACAAAATGCGTTTTCTTTAGACTCGATTAAAAGAATTTATAATAATTTAATAATTTTAAAAAATGAAGAAATGATAGATGAACTAGGTTTCAAAGATTTAAAAGTTGCTGAGGAGTATGTAGAGAGAGCTAATATAATGTGGCACTTGTTTTCTGGAAATAATGAAAATAATATGATAATGCAATTCTGGACTGACATATTAAAGAAAATGGCAGAGTTTAAATATATTACAGAAGAAGATTTGTATAAGTATTCTGAAAAAGAGATAGTAGACAAAATAAGGAAATGTCCTAATGAAAAAATAGCAAATGCTTTTGCCTTTTTTGAAAATACAAGAGAAATAGGAAGAAGTGAAACAAGAGTAGAAGGGAAATATTGCATATCAATAAAAACGAAAAAAAGATATACTAACCCGTTAGTTCTTGTAGGGGGAAAACCAATAAGAATAGAAAATGCTTCAGAAAAAGGAAAAAGAATTATAGAAGATATTAAGCGTTTTAAAGACTCAAAATATGCTTTTTTAGATATTGATATGTAAGAAAAAATGCCAATAATAACAAAAGACATAGAAAATTCACTAAAGACTAGAAAATTTTACAGTTATTATTGGAGGAAATATGAAGATAGCAATAGAAGGAATGGATGGAGTTGGTAAAACTACCATAGCAAAACAATTAGCGAAGAGAAATAATTTTAGATATGTAGGAAATGCAATACATAAGTTGTTTGGCATAGAAGATAGAGAGAGTGAAATCTATAAATTTTTCCAAGCAA
The DNA here is from genome assembly GCA_944387525.1 of uncultured Clostridia bacterium. Lineage (GTDB taxonomy): Bacteria > Bacillota > Clostridia > TANB77 > CAG-508 > CAG-269. The sequence continues at coordinate 2,402 of CALXFF010000024.1, forward strand.
AAGAAGATGAGATTTTTTTACATAGTGGAAATGACATATTAAGAGCTTGGCTTTGTTCTTTAGGAAATATATATACTGCGACCAAAAACGAAGATATAGTGGTAGATAGACATATTTTGTCGAATTTCCAACAAAATGGAACAAGAGAAAATGTAGAAATTTTCCAAACATTAGTTAAACTTATAGGAGTACCAGATATAAGCATTATATTATATGCTTCGCCAGAAGTAAGATTAAAAAGAATTTATGACAGAGACAATAATGACAAAGATTTAAGCGATATTAATATAAGAACAGATGAATATAAAAAGATGATAAAGTTTGCTGAAAAATTTAATATGCCTTACTTTATAATTGACACCGAAGAGAAGAGTATATCAGAAATAGTATCTGAGATAGAAAAAAAGGTTAATATAAAAAAAAGAAGGGAGTTTGAAAATGAAGAACGATAATAAATTGATTTTGTCAATTTCATTTTGCTTTCACGATTCTTGCATAACACTTGCTAATGAAGAAAAAGTTTTAATACATTTAGAGGCAGAGAGAATTTTTAGAGAGAAACATAAAAAATTCAAAAACACAGATGAAGTAGATTACCTTGTTGATATTGGACTAAAATATATAGGAAAAACTATTGATGACATTACTGAAGTTTTAGTTACAGAGTGGCAAAACTTATATAAAGGTACTAAGGCTTGTATATTAGGAAAAGAATTTGATGTAATTTTGACCAACCACCACAAAAACCATATAGGAGTTGTACTTCCAAAAAAATTTGATAAATGTGTTATTTTTATATCGGATGGTGGAAGTGAAGAAGGAACAACAAAGGTATATTATAAGGAGAACAATAAAATATGGTTAGCAGAAGACCTAAATAACAGTAATTGTACAGGACAATTTTATGGGACTATGGCACAACTAGTTTTAGATCCAGACTTTGATAGAGCACATACTTCAGCAGTTGGAAAATTTATGGGGTTGAGTTCTCTAGGAAAATTTGATGAAAATGTAATGAAAACAATAAAAGAAAATGAAAAAGAACTCAATAGATTATATGTAGATGGTTGCAAACATTTGTTAGAACTATTTGATTTGAAAGATTACTATGACAAAGCTTGGGAAGATGAAAACAAACAAAATATTGCTTATACAGCACATAATTATTTTGTTAATACTAATGTTGAAAAATTAAGAAAGCATAACAAATTTTCAAGAAACATATGTATGTCAGGAGGTTGTTCATTAAATATTTCTCTAAATTCTAAGTTGATAGATGACAAAATATTTGATAATGTGTATGTTAGCCCAATATCTACTGATGGAGGACAATCACTAGGGGCTATCTTATATAGGTATCCAAATATAGAAGTAGACTATCCTTTTCTAGGGAGAGGAAAAGAAAAAATTGAAGGCTATGACGAAAATATAATTGAAGATTTATTAAATCATAAAGTAGTAGCTTGGTTTCAAGGAAGAAGTGAAATAGGAGCAAGAGCATTAGGACATAGAAGTTTTATAGGTTTACCAGACAGTGTAGAAATGAGAGTGAAAATTAGTGAAAAAGTAAAGAAAAGAGAACCATATAGACCTGTAGCTGCAATGATACCGGAAGAATATATATCAGAGTATTTTGAACAGAAATATAGTTCTCCATATATGACTTTTTGTGCTAAAGCGAAAGAAATAACTAAAGTAAAAGCACCAGCTATTGTTCATTTTGATGGAACAACAAGAGTGCAAACTGTTAGAAAAAGTGATAATCCAATAATCTATGATATACTTTTAAAATTAAAAGAAAATGGAAAAGTACCAATCTTAATGAATACATCTTTTAATGTAGCAAGTGAGCCAATAGTTGATACTCCAGAAGATGCTATAAATACATACAAATTAAGTGGTGCAGATGAATTATATATAGATGGGGTAAAATATAGCAAATAATGAATATACAAATACCAAACTTAATTATTATTGGAGATGTATCTTATGATACAAATAAATTTTATTATGAAGATGGAACAAGTGAAATAAAAACAAATTATGGTGGTTCTAGTATATATGCTAGTGTACCAGCAAGTATATTTTTTAGAGTTGGATTAGTTAGTAATGCAGGGGAAGATATAGATCTTAATAAATTAACTAGATTTAATATTGATTTAAAAGGACTACATCAAAGGAAAAATGAAAGGACAACAAGATTTTACAATATATTGAGAACAAAAGATAGACAAGCAAGAGAAACTAGAGCAGAATATAATACTAATTTAGCAACAAAATTTGAAGATATACCACAAGAATATTTATTTGCAAAATATTTTTATATAGCAACAATGCCACCAGTAGTACAATTAGATATAATAAGAAAATTAAAAGAAAATAACCCTAGAGTAATTATTGGTGCAGATACTATTGAACAATATGCAAATTTAGAAGAAACCAAAAGAGTCTTTGATTTAGTAGATATTGCATTTATAGATAAAGAATTTGAAACTTTATTAAATTGTAATGCTAAAACAAAAATAATTAAACTGGGAAAAACAGGTTGTATATTACAAGAAGGTGAAAAAAATAAAAGGATATATGCAAATGTAATAGATAATGTAATAGACAAAACAGGAGCAGGAGACTGTTTAAATGGTGTATTTATGAATTTATTAGCAAATAGTTATTCAAAAGAAGATGCATTGCAAAAAGCAGTCGAAATAGCAACAATATCAATAAAAGATTTTGGAATACTAAAAATAAAAGAAAGGTTAAGAAAGAAATTAGACTGCAATGAGTTAGAACATTAGTTTACTTTATTATCGATAATACAATATTGTATTATATAAATTTAAAGAAAGGAATGAAAAAATATGTTATTAACTCAAAAGGCTTACGAAATCAAAAAAATGGAACTAGAGGCATTGAAAGAACAACTAAAGGAGGTACGGAAGGAGAAAGCAATAGCAATAATCCAAGCAGATGGCGATAGTAGACACGATAATTTTGGGTTTGAACAAGCTGAAATTCAGGAAAGAGGTGTAATAAAGCAGATAGAGGATCTTAACAGAGTTTTAGCAAACGTTGAAATTGTTAAGGAAACACAGCATACTGACATAGTTCAGGTAGACAGTTTAGTAAAGCTTGAATTAGATTATGGCGAAGGAGACAGTGAGATAACGACATTAAAACTTCAGGCATTACCTTCACATCAAGAAGGTGTAGTTACATTAAATTCACCAATAGGCAAAACAATATTTATGCAAAAAGAAGGTTTTTTAGGTCAATGTAAACTTGGAGAGGGAAACATAGTAAAAATACATATTTTAGAAATTTTATAAAATATGTATATTCCTTTTAAATGATTATTATTTAATCATAAAAGACTGACTACTTTAAAAGTAATCAGTCTTTTTTCTTGTTATTATTAATTGAATTTTTGGTCTAATTTTAGTTTATCAAAAACAATATGTGAATTAAATTGTAAATCAAAAGAACTACAAAAATAGGTAATTCTTTTACATGATAAAAATTATAAAAATAAAGGTTTACTCATTAAATACCTAAAAAGATTTTAAGAAATATCAAAAATCCCTAAAAGGAGGGATTTTTAGGACCGTCCCCTAAATCCCTCCTAAAGGATAATACAAATCAATCCACCACTACCTTCATTAACAATTCTCTCTAAAGTCTCTTGAAGTTTAATTTGTGCTTCTTCTGGCATTTTAGCAAGTTTAGTTTGTAAACCTTCATTTACAAGCTCATGCAAACTCTTTCCAAAAATATTAGATTCCCAAATTTCTTTTGGATTACTTTCAAATTCAGATAATAAGTAATTTACTAATTCTTCTGATTGCTTTTCAGAGCCTACAATAGGTGAAACTTCAGTTTCTACATTTGTTTTAATTAAATGAATAGAAGGAGCAGTTGCTTTTAATTTTACACCAAACCTTGAACCTTGTTTAATCATCTCAGGCTCTTCTAAAACTAAATCATCAATTGAAGGAGTAACAATACCATAGCCTTTACGTTCAACTTCATCCAATGCATAAGATATTCTGTCATATTTTTTCTTGGTTTTAGAAAGTTCTGAAATTATGCTAAATAAGTCACCTTCATTAGAAACAGGAACTTCTGTAATTTCTGATAACACTTGATAAAATAATTCTTCTTTTAGAGTAATATCAATATTTACATTACCAGAACCTAGTTGGATATTAGATATTTTAGTTTGTGAAATTATTTGAGTAGTTGATATTTTATTTACACAATTAGAAACATCTTTCAAAACTCTAATATCTGAAAATGCATCTTTAATTTCTTTATATAATTCAGCTTTTAATGGGTGACTTAAATCTAAACCATCAATCCATTTAGGAAATTTTATACGAATCTGACTAGCTGGAAATTCATATAAAATCTTTGAAAATATTTCATTAATATCATCAATTGTTAGATATTCACAATTAATCGGAATAACTGTTGTTTGATATTTTTCGCTTAAGTTTTGGGCCAATTCTTTTGCATAATCAGATTCAGGAGAATATGAATTTAGCAAAATTACAAAAGGTTTGTTTAATGCCTTTAATTCAGATACAACTCTTTCCTCAGCCTTAATATAATCATCTCTTGGAATATCTGTAATGCTACCATCAGTTGTTATCAAAATCCCAATAGTTGAATGTTCTTCAATAACTTTTTTAGTTCCAATTTCAGCAGCAGTTTCAAAAGGAATCTCTTCATCAGACCAAGGTGTTTTAACCATTCTTGGCATATCATCTTCTAAATAACCAATAGCGTTATCAACTAAATATCCAACACAGTCAACCAATCTAGTTCTAAATTTCAGATTATTATCTAAAGTTATTTCAACAGCCTCATTTGGAACAAATTTAGGCTCTGTTGTCATTATTGTTTTGCCACCAGCACTTTGTGGCAATTCATCTTTTGCACGTTCTTTTTTGTAGTTATTTTCTATGTTTGGAATTACTAATAAATCCATAAATTTCTTTATAAAAGTAGATTTACCAGTACGAACAGGACCTACCACCCCTACATAAATATCACCATCTGTTCTTTTTGCGATGTCTTGATACAAACTTGTATTTTCCATCTATTTACCTCCTTAAAATTCGTGTAACTTAATTACTGTATTTTGAACAGTAAAAATGTTTGTACAAATTACTTTAGTTAATATATATTGAGCATTTTTCCGTAATATGACAAGTTTGATTAAAAAACTTGATAATAAAAAAAATATGTGATAAAATAGCACCATTAGTATAGATTGAATATAATATAGTACTGAAAGGATGAAAAAGAGGATGGATAAAGTACAAGATGCAATTGACATTTTAAAAATGTACAATCAAGAACATATTATAAAATTATTAGAAAAATTAGATGAAGAACAAAAAGCAGAATTAATAGAACAAATAAACCATATAGATTTTCATCAAATAATGGAATTATATGATAATACAAAAAAAGAAATTGAAATAAAAGAAAATAAAATAGAACCATTACCATATTTAGATAAAGCAAAACTAACACCAGAGCAAAAAGATGAATTCGAAAAATTAGGAGAAGCAGTTATAGAAAAAAATCAATATGCAGTTGTAACAATGGCAGGAGGTCAAGGAACAAGATTAGGACATTCAGGTCCAAAAGGAACATTTAAATTAGATGTATATGGTAAAGGAAAATATTTGTTCGAAATATTAGCAGAAAATTTAAAAGAAGCAAATAAAAAATACAATGTAAGTATTCCATGGTATATTATGACAAGTAGAGAGAATAACAAACAAACAGTAGAATTTTTAGAGAAAAATAATTACTTTGGATATAACAAAGATGATGTGATAATATTCACACAAAGTGAATTACCATTAGTAGATACAGAAGGAAAACTTTTAATCAATAAAGATATGAAAATAAAAGAAGCATCTGATGGCAATGGTGGTACATATTCTTCATTAAGAGCAAGTGGAAGTTTAGCAGACATGAAAGAAAGAGGAGTTAAATGGGTATTCATTGGTGGAGTAGATAATGTTCTATTAAAAATGGCAGATACTGTGCTTTTAGGAATGGCAATAAAAAAAGGAGTACAAATAGCATCAAAATCAGTAGTAAAAGCAAACCCTCATGAAAAAGTAGGAGTATTTTGTAAAATGAATGGACACCCAAAAGTAATAGAATATGCAGAGTTACCAGAAAAAATGGCAGAAGAAGTGGACGAAAATGGAGAACTTAAATATGGAGAATCACATATAATGTGTAATCTATATACAATAGATGCAATAGAAAAAATTAGTAAAGAAACATTAATGTATCATAGCGCATTCAAGAAAAATTCATATATAGATGAAGAAGGCAAAGAAGTAATACCAGAAGAACCAAATTCATATAAATTTGAATCATTCATATTTGATGCATTTGAATTTTTTGATGACATAGCAATATTAAGAGGAAAAAGAGAAGATGATTTTGCACCAGTAAAAAATAAAGATGGTGTAGACAGTCCAAGAACAGCAAAAGAGTTGTATGAAAAGTTCTGGAACAGAAACAGGGATTAGGGGACGGTCCTAAAAATCCCTGATTTTAGGGATTTAGGGACGGACCTCAAAATAATTAAAATGATATATTTATAACTAATCCAATAGAATTTAAACTTTGAATAAAGATGACCATTAAAAAAGTGCCGTCCCAAAAGTAGCCAAAAATGGTCAGTCCGAACCTGACTGACCACAAGAGGAGGAAAAAAAGTGGAAGAATGTAAAATAAAAAAATTATATAATTTAGAAGAAACAATTGCAAAAGAATTACTAGAAAAACATGATTATCCATGGGAAGTATTGCCTGAAATAAGTGACTTCATTATAGAATTAGGAAATAAACTAGATGAAGCAAAATATGAAAAAGTGGGAGAAGATGTATGGATTGCTAAAAGTGCTAAAGTAGCACCAACTGCATACATACATGGACCAGCAATTATCGGAGAAAATGCAGAAATAAGACATTGTGCTTTTATTAGAGGAAAAGCAATTGTAGGAGAAGGAGCAGTTGTTGGAAATTCAACTGAATTGAAAAATGTAATTTTATTTAATAAAGTTCAAGTACCACATTATAATTATGTAGGAGATTCAATTCTAGGATACAAATCACATATGGGAGCAGGCTCAATTACTTCAAATGTAAAGTCAGACAAAAAATTAGTGATAGTGAAAGATGGAAAAGAAAAAATAGAAACAGGATTAAAAAAATTTGGTGCAATGTTAGGTGACGAAGTTGAAGTAGGATGTGGTAGTGTATTAAATCCAGGAACAGTTATTGGAAAAAATACTAATATTTATCCTTTATCTTCTGTTAGAGGTGTTGTACCTGAGGAAAGTATTTATAAAAATCAAAATGAAATTGTTGAAAAGAAATAATATATATAAAAAATATTATGTATTAGAAAATAATCAAAAAACTCACACAAATTATGTGTGAGCTTTTTGAACTACATTTGTTGATTTCCAGGAATAAAGTAATCAACTACACCATAAATTAAAGCACCAATAATAGCAGCAATCCAAGAAATTGAATATCCAGCTACAAAGAATTGAGTAACATATAATGTAATAGCTGCTAATGCAAATCCTACAAACCCTTTACCAAATGGACTAGCATGTAGTCCAGTGAATTTAACAATTAAATAATCTATGGCTGTTAAAACAACAGCAGCTATAATTAAAGTCCAAATACTATTAATGGTAAATCCAGGTGTGAAAAATGCAGTAATAGCTAATACTACAGCAGCGGCAACTAATCTACCAATAACCTGCCAAGCAGTAGAAGCTCCACCTTTTGATTGACTTCCTTGTGCTTCTTGCATAAGTCTAACCTCCTTAGTTTAAAAATTCATCATGTACTTTTTTAAAAGGTTCTACAATTATTATTAACTAAAAAAATATATTTATTCAAAAAAATTCGTATAAAAAAGTTAAAATTTGTAAAAAATAAAAAAGAAATTTAAAAAAATTGAAAACTATTTACTAAATTAAAAAGAAAAATAATAAGCAGGTTAGGAGAATTAAAATGTTAATTACATTTTTTAGATCAATAGTGTTATACATCATAGTTTTAATTGTAATGAGATTAATGGGAAAAAGAGAAATAGGGCAATTACAGCCATTTGAACTTGCAATATCAATAATGATAGCAGACTTAGCAACAATTCCAATGACAGAAACAGGAATACCTATATTTAATGGAATAATTCCGATTTTAGGATTATTATTAATGCATTTAATAATATCAATGATAAATTTAAAAAGTTTAAAAGGTAGGGAAATAATTTGTGGAAAACCAAGAATTTTAATATATAGAGGAAAAATTGATGCAAAAGCACTAAAAAAAGAAAGATTTACAATTAATGAACTGCAAGAAAAATTGAGGAGCAACAATATCGTAAATTTAGGAGATGTAGAATATGCAATTTTAGAAACAAGTGGAGATGTAACTGTAATTCAAAAACCAGAAAAAAGGGGAACTATACCAGAAGATTTTAATATACAACCTGATTATGAAGGAATACCATATGATTTAGTAATTGATGGTAAAGTAATGAATAAAAATTTAAAATTACTTGGAAAAAATTATAAATGGTTAAAAAAACAAGTAGAAAAATTTGGTATAAAACCAGAAGAAGCCTTAGTTGTGACAATTGATGGAAAAGGTCAAATTTTTTGCCAAAAAAAAGAAAGTGCATAGGAGCTTAAAAATATGTTAAAAGAAATAATTATTTGTATAACTATTGTAACAACTATTTTTATTGGAAATGGTGTTACTCAAAAATATACAAAAGAATCTGTAGACGAAATGGTTAATTCACTCAATAACATAAGAACAGAAATTTCTGAAAATGAAGAGAACATAGATATAAGTAACCTTAAGAGTGAAATTGATAATTTAAAAGAAGAATGGGAAAAAAGACATGAAAAATTAGCTTTTTATATTGAACATGACGAATTAGAAAAAGTCGAAACAAATTTAACCGGATTAGAAGGCGAAGTAGAAGGTGGGGAATATGGAGAGGTTATGAGTAGATTAGATCAAAGCGTTTTCTTACTTGAACATATAGAAGATAAATATAAATTCAATTTACAAAACATATTTTAAATAATATTAAATAGAAAAAATACAGATAAAACTAAATAATAAAAATATTTTTTTAAAATCGAATGCGACTGTAGTAGTAAAAGAACTTCTTAAAATAAAGCAATGGTGGGTCCTGTTTTCGGGAGGACCTATTGTTTTATTTTTAGAAGTTCTTTACGTCACGAAAGGTAGCCGAGATTAAAAAATATTTTTATTATTTTTTTTTGCATATTTTAGGCATCTTTTCCATTTACTGTTTCTGCATACTTTTTCAATTTCTCATAAACCAAATAATTAACAGTACCAGCAGGGAACTTGCCATTCTTATCCTTCTTTCCAGCAGGGACACCAGTTAAAACCTCAATACCCTCTTCAATAGTAGAAACAGAATAAATATGAAATTGTTTATTTTTAACAGCCTCTACAATTTCATCTGATAATTGCAAATTATCAATATTTTGTATTGGAATCATAACACCATGAGAGCCATCCAAACCTCTCATTTTACAAATTTGGAAAAATCCCTCAATCTTTTCATTAACACCGCCGATTGGTTGTATTTGGCCTTTTTGATTAACAGAACCAGTAACAGCGATAGATTGATTTATAGGAATTCCAGAAAGACTAGATAGTAATCCATACAATTCAGTACTAGAAGCACTATCACCATCTACACCATTATACAATTGCTCAAAACAAATACTAGCAGTTAAACAAAGAGGAATATCTTGTGCGAACATTTCTCCTAAATATCCAGTAAGTATCAATACACCTTTAGAATGAGAAGGACCAGAAATCTCAACTTCTCTTTCTATATTTACAACTCCATTTTTACCAGTATAAGTATTAACAGTAATCTTAGCAGGTTTACCAAAAGTATAATCACCGATACTCATTACAGTTAAACCATTTAATTCTCCAACTTCAAAACCAGAAGTATTAATTAAAAGAGAATTTTCTTTTATCATTTCTAAATATTTAGTATCATATTTTTTAACTCTTTCAGTTCTTTGCTCTAATGCCTTGTCAATAAATTTTGCTGTAACCACCTTAGATTTAGAAATTCTAGCCCAAGTAGCAGCCTCGCCTACGACCTGAATTAAATCATCAAAACGAGTAGAAACTTTTTTATGACTTCCAGCAAGTTTTGATGCATATTCAACCAAACGTCCCATTGCGCTTCTATCTAAATGTGGTAATTCTTCATGTTCACAAAATCCATGAATTATTTGAGCAAGTTTATTTAAATTTTCAGCATTAATTGGAGCTTCTGATTCAAACTCAACCTTTATTTTAAACAATTTTCTAAAGTCAGAATCCATTGCAAGTAAAGTCTGATAAATTTGCTCATTTCCTATTAAAATTACTTTCAAATTTAATGGGATAGGCTCAGGTTTTAATGAAACAAGAACCATTGAAGATGAACGTTGGTCTGCAGTATTTTCTATACTTATTTCTTTTATACGTAATGCCTTTTTTAATGCCTCATAACACATACCATTTGCAAGTAAATCCTTAGCTTGAAAAATTATATAACCACCATTTGCTTTTTGAAGTAATCCAGGTTTTAGCATTGTATGGTCAGTTTTTAAAGCACCATAATAATTTTCATATTCCAAAGAACCAAAAATATTATGATATGAATAGTTAGAATCCATAATAACTGGTGCACCCTCAAGATTTGAATTATCAACAAATAAATTTACACGATAATTCAAGCATGGATCAGGTTTTCTAACTGCAGGACCTTGACTGCCAGGTTGTGGTTGCTTTGTATCATCTTCTAAGAAAACAGGAATATTTTTTAATACATCTTGTTTTACATCATTTAAAAATTGATTTATCTTTTTATTTCTCTTATATTTTGATTTTAAGAAATTAATGTGAACATTAACAGTTAATAATGCTACATTAGATTGCCATTCTGAAATCTTTTTATCAGATTGACGTTCTATTTCCTTTATTTGACTAATAACATTCATAATTTGCTCTTGAACTAATACGGATTTTTCTTCATATTCTTGTTTTATATTTTCATCTAATTTTTCAAATTCTTCTTCTTCAATAGCTCTACCCTCAAAAACAGGCATCATATATATTCCATTTTGAGCAGCCTTTACTTGAAAATTATATTTAGAAGCATCTTGATTTAATTTGTCTAATAAAGCTGAACGTTTTGCCTCAAATTCTTGTTTAATTAATGCTTTTTCTTTTTCAAAATCATCATTATTAAATGTCTTTTTAATATCTTTTCTAATTTCTTTAATAAAGCCGTCCATGTCCTCTTTAAACTCTTTGCCTTGTCCAGCAGTTAAAGAAACAGCAATAGGCTCATTTGGATTATTAAAATTATAAATATAACACCAATCAGAAGGGACTTTTCTCTTTTTAGAAATTTTGTCCAAATAATTTTTAGTGTACATAGTTTTTCCAACTCCACTTGGACCTTCTAAATATAAGTTATATCCTTTCACATCTACTTGTAAACCAAATTCTAGTGCTTTTATACCACGGTCTTGACCAATACCTGTTTGTATTGATTCTAATTCCTCAGTAGTTTCAAATTTGAATAAATCGGTATTACAAGTCATTTTTAAATCTTTATATGATAATTCATTTTTATTTTTCATTTGTTTCCTCCAATCATTTTTCTTCTATTATATCCAGTTTGAGTTTATTTTATATTACTTAATAAAAAAAGTAAAGAAATAATCAATAAAAATTATAAAAAATATTGCAATAATTGTAAAAATATTGTAATATTATGTTGCTTTTATTCATATGTGAAAATTTATTCTATGTATTTTATTCTAATAATTAGTATTCCAGATATTCATTGAACTTTCAAGTTTTTAAGCAACAAACGCCAAGAAAAAAATAAAAAAACTCAAAAACTATTGACGAAATATTTAACTTATAGTAAAATGATCGAAAGCGAGGTGATAAATATATGGAAGAAAAGATTTTATCAATACTTGAAAATATTCATTCAGAAGTTAAAGGTGTAAGACAGGATGTAAATGAAATCAAAGAAGACCAAGTTGAAATGAAACAAGATATCAAAAACATCCAAGAAGAGCAAAAAGAAATGAAGAAAGACATTAAAGATTTGCAAGAAGGACAAGCAGAAATAAAACAAGAAATGGTAGGAATGAAGCAAGACATCAAAAATCTTCAAGAAGAGCAAAAAGGAATGAAACAAGACATTAAAGATTTGCAAGAAGGACAAGCAGAAATAAAACAAGAAATGGTAGGAATGAAGCACGACATTAAAAATCTTCAAGAAGAACAAAAGGAAATGAAACAAGAAATGGCAGGAATGAAACAAGACATTAAAAAACTACAAAAAGGCCAAACATCTTTAAGAAAAGAAATGAAACAAATGAAAAAAGAACAAACTATAATGAAAAATCAACAAGAGACAATTATAGAAAACATAGAAACAATAAAAGAAAGGCAAAGAATAGACGGAATAAACATAGCAAAAATATTAGAAAAGCAAAATGAAACTTTTGCATTATTATTCAAAGAAAACAAAGAAAATAAGCAAAGTGATGAAAGCATAACAAAAAATAAGAAAAATACACCAAATTTGAAACTACTTAAATAATTTTCAAAATTACATATGAATAAAAAGACGAAGAATCTCTAAAATGTCCAAACAAGATAGGATAGAAATAGAGATTCTTTTTAATTCGAACTAAGAGTCAAAAGCAAGAAAAACTATTGCAAAAATAAGTATATAAGTATATAATAAGAACAATGATTTAACAAATTAATTTGTGATATTCGGAATTGATTATATTTATGCCAAGAGAGGAAAGAAGGTAAATATGAACAAGACAAAAAGAAAGATATTTGAAACATCGATGAAACTATTTGCAAAAAAAGGATATGAAGCAACAAGTATAGAAGAAATAACAGCAACAGTAGGAGTAGCAAAAGGAACACTATATTATCATTTCTCTAGCAAAGAAGAAATATTTAATTTTTTAGTCGAAGAAGGCATAAAATTATTACAAAACAGTATTGATATAAAAACTGCAAAATTTCCAAACTATATAGACAAAATTAAAGCTATAATACTAATACAAATAAAAATAGTGGACAAATATGAAGATATCATTACCATATTATTAAGTCAATTTTGGGGAAATGAAGCAAGAAACCAAATGTGTAAAGAACAAATATTAACATATATAAGCAAAATAGAAGAAATAGTAAGACAAGGAATAGAGAAAAAAGAAATAAAACAAGGAAATCCACAAATCATAGCATCAGAAATTTATGGACTTATAGCCTCAAGTTTAGTATATAAAATAAGAAATGGTGGACAGATTGACATTATGAAATTATATAAAGAATTTGAAAATACAATAATAGAAGGTCTAAAAATAAAATAAGAAGGGGATAGATGTTAGATGAGAGAGCAAATTTATAAGAACGAAGGGTATAGTAATTTAAAAGAGATGCTTCAAAAAACAGGAGAAAAGTTTGGAGATAGACCAGCATATATATTTAAAACAGAAGTAGAAGGAAAATTTAGAGAAATATCTCACAAACAATTTAGAGATGAAATAAATAATTTAGGAACAGCCTTAATTAATCTAGGACTAAAAGATAAAAGAATAGCAGTTATTTCAGAAAATAGATATGAATGGGGAGTTGCATATTTTGCAGTTGTTACAGGTACAGGAGTTGTAGTACCATTAGACAAAGCACTACCCGACAATGAAATTGAAAACTTAATGATTCGTTCAGAAATAGAAGCGATATTCTATTCAAAAAAATATGATGAAGTAATGAAAAAAATAAAAGAAAAACAAACAACAAAAGTAAAATACTTCATTTCAATGGATTTAGAAAAGAAAGAAAACGATGTTTACTCTGAAAAAGAATTAATTGAACAAGGTAAAAAGCTAATGGAAGATGGAAATAGAGAATTTTTAGACGCAGAAATAGATAATGAAAAAATGTCAATTATGCTATTTACATCAGGTACAACTGCGATGTCAAAAGCAGTAATGTTATCACACAAAAATATATGCAGCAATTTAAAAGACATAACAGCAGTTATAAAACTAACACCAGAAGATAGATTCTTGTCATTTTTACCATTACATCATACATTTGAATGTACAGTTGGATTTATATATCCAATATCAACAGGTGGATCAATTGCATTTTGTGAAGGAATTAGACATATAGCAGAAAATATAAAAGATTATCAAATAACAGCAATGATTTCAGTACCAATCCTTTTTGAAAGTATGTATAAAAAAGTAATGAAAAACATAGAGAAAAAAGGAAAATTAAAAACAGTACAAAAAGGAATCAAAATAAGCCAATTCTTATTAAAATTTGGAATAGATATAAGAAAAAAATTATTTAAAGAAATACATGATACATTAGGAGGAAAAGTAAGACTATTTGTAGCAGGAGGAGCAGCATTAGATCCAGAAGCAGAAAAAGGATTTAATGAATTAGGATTTACAATGTATCAAGGATATGGACTAACAGAAAGTTCACCAGTAATTGCAGCAGAAGATGACAAATATAGAAGATTAGGATCTATTGGAAAAGCATTTCCAAGTTTAGATGTAAAGATAATTGATCCAAATGAAGAAGGAGTAGGAGAATTAGCTGCAAAAGGACCATCAATCATGCTAGGGTATTACAATAATGAAGAAGCAACAAAAGAAGCGATAGATGAAGATGGTTGGTTACATACAGGAGACTTAGCAAGAATAGATAAAGATGGATATATCTTTATTTCTGGAAGAAAGAAATTCGTCATAGTATTAAAAAATGGAAAAAACATATATCCAGAAGAATTAGAAGCATTACTAAATAAAATAGAAGGTGTAAAAGAAAGTTTCGTATATGGTTATCCAGAAGATGACGGAGATTATAAAATTCATGCAAAAATAGTATATGACAAAGAAACAGTAGGAGACATATACAATACAGAAGATCCAGAAAAATTAAAAGAAATATTATGGCAAGAAGTTAAAAAAGTAAACAAAACAATGCCAGCATATAAATATATTAGAGAAATTACAGTAACAGATAAAGAACTAATAAAAACAACAACTCAAAAAATTAAAAGATTTGAAGAAATCAAGACAGTTCTTAATGATAAATAAAAAATTGCAAAATATGCTGAAACTTAGGGGAATAGAAAGTATAATAAAATAGCAAAATGTCGAAAGAAAAAAGAATTTGTAACAAAATTGTAATATTTCTGTAATGAAAACTTAAAATAAAAAAAGCCAAACACACTTGTAGTTTGGCTTTAGTTAATGTATAATTATATTTGAAATAGCGAAAAAGCAAACACGCGTAAGATAAAGGAGGTACATTACAATGTCTAAATCTGGCATAGTAAATGTGAGAATGGTTATCACAGAAGAAAAAATATTATCAAATATAGATAAAATCCAAAAATTAATAAATCCAAAAAGTAAAAAGCAAATTGTTCAATTAGAAGATGATACATACTTCAAGGATTTAATTGAATCAGTAAAAACATATTTAATTGAATATCCAAAAAAGAAGAACTTCCCAGCAAGTGTATACAAAGCAGCTTATGGGCTAGTTGAATATGCTACAAATCAATTTGAAGAAAATACAAAGAAAATAGAAGAATTAATTAGACAAAGAGAACAAAATATAGCTACAGCAGGACAATTAAAAGAAATATTAGAAGCAGTAGAAAACAAAGAAAAAGATTGGAAAGACCAAGTAAAAAAAGCAGAAGATGTATTTTCAGAAGATATTATAGAAACTCTAACAATAGTAGGAAAAGCAAAAGATACAGAGTCAGACGACTACAAAGATGCTATGAAATTATTACATGCTAGAATAAACAACCTAGAAGCAAATTTACATATAGAAATAGATATGGAAAGAATTGAAGATAGATCAAAAGCATTAAGTTACATAGGAATTGAAGTAGCAGATGCATTAAAATCAATACCTACACCAATAGAAGAACCAATAGTACAAGAAGTTGTTGAAGAACAACCACAAGAACAAGTTCAAGTACAACAAGCAGTTGCAGCAGAAGAACAACAAGCACAAGAACAACAATATGTTCAAGAAACAACATTTGAAGCTAAACCAAGTCTATGGCAAAGATTTAAAAATAGCAAATTTGTTAGAGCTATTAAAGCTATTACAAGAATTAGAATTGTACTTGATTATTCAGATGCACTTCCAGAAGGAAGAGGGGAAAATAATCAATAAAAATAAATTTTCATTAAAAGTCTAGATTTTATCTAGGCTTTTGTGTTATAATGAAAAACATGAACGGAAGAGGGTTGAAAAATAATTACAATTTTCCAACCAGAATTGTGCCTTATAAAAGGATGAGATTGAATGTGAAAGAAGTAATAAGTAATTTAATAATTAATTTTAGAAATATAATTAGAAAAATACCGAAGAGAATAAAAACTATTTTAATAGCTATATTAATATTGATTTTAATAATTATTCTAATAGTTGCACTAGTAAAAGAAAGTAAAAAGCAAAAATATGTAGAATATGACGGAAAAAACTTAAGTGAAAGTAAATATCCAGGATATAAAGACTTGATAGATGAATTATTAGAGAAGCATCCAAATTGGACATTTACATTATTTTATACTAAATTAGATTGGGAAGAAGTAATAAAAAATGAAGGACATTCAGATAGCAGAACCTATCCTTTAAATTTAGTTCCAGATTCATCTAGATATCCAGAAGACTGGAAATGTGAAATAGATAGAGATAAAACTTATGACAATGGAACATGGCTATGTGCATCAGATAAAGCAATTAGATGTCAAATGGATCCTAGAAATATATTAAATGAAGATAATATTTTTCAATTTAAGGAACTATCATATGTAGAAAATGCACAAACAATAGAAGGTATTAATGAGATAACAGAAGATACCTTTTTAGAGGGAGAAAATATTTCAAATGCATTAATACAAGCAGGAAAAAATGCCAATGTTGATCCATATTTTATAGCATCAAGATTAATTCAGGAACAGGGAAGAGATGGAACAACTTTATCTAGAGGATATGAATATAATGGAATGACTGTATACAATCCATTTAATATAAGAGCAGTAGGAAATTCATCAGAAGAAATAATTGAAAATGCAGCCAAGTATGCTTATGAACAAGGATGGGATACTTTAGAAAAAGCAATTATTGGAGGAGTAGATTTTGTAAAAGAAGGATATATAAATGTAGGACAAAACACTTTATATCTACAAAAGTTTGATGTGGTTAATCAAGACGGAGAATTATATACTCATCAATATATGCAAAATTTAATGGCTCCACAATCTGAAGCAAGTAATATGCTTGAAATTTACCAAAGTTCTGATACTGTTGATTCAGAATTGAATTTTATAATTCCTCTGTATGAAAATATGCCAGAGGAAGTTTAATGCCAATATAGCTCAGTTGGTAGAGCAACGGATTCGTAACCCGTAGGTCAGCAGTTCGATTCTGCTTATTGGCTCCAGAAAAAACCTTAGATATTTCTAAGGTTTTTATATTGGAAACACTATAAAATTTAGTTACTAATTCGTATTATTTATTTCCTCAATAATTTCAGTTCCTGTCATCTCACAAGGAATATTAAATCTCTTAATAAAATCATTATTAAAACTATTAGAATAGTTCATTCCCAAATCATACACTTGCATATCAATACCATTTAACTTTAAAGCCCAAACTGTTTCTTTAGTATATGCTCCATAAGGATAAGCAAATACTTTCAAATTCTTAGTTCCTAAATTTTCTTCTATAATTTTATAAGATTTGGTTACATCATCACGAATCATTTTAACAGGAAGTTTATTATAAAATACATGTCTTTTACTATGACTAAAAATTTCTACAAGTCCGCTGTCTTGCATTTCCTTACATTGTTCCCAGCTTAAATATCTTTTTCCATCAATTTCTGTTCCTATTTTATCAGTAACAACAAAAATAGAAGCCTTCGCATTATATTTTTTCAAGATAGGAAAAACATATTCATAATTGCTATAATATCCATCATCAAAAGTGATTAAAATAGGCTTTTCAGGAAGAGATATTTTTCCGTTATTTGCATCATTTAATTCTGGAAAAGAAATAAATGTATAACCATTATCTAGCAGAACCTTAATATTTTCCTCAAAACTTTGAGGAGTATTAATATAGTTAAAATTATCAGGATCACTATCAGGAACTGTTGTTACAAAATCATGATAAAGTAATATTGGGATTTTCACATTAGCATTTTTATCTTTCTTAGTCTTAGATAAGATAACTAATACAGTTACAATTATTAAAACTAAAACTAATATAATAATCAAAAATTTTTTTTTCAAATTAATTCACCTCTTATATATAATATTCACTCAATATTTTTTTGACAAGTTTTTACATTTTATATCATTTTTCTACATCTTTCATAAGATAGTATAGGGGTGATAACAATGTTTTTAATATCAACTATGCTATCATTTGTGTATTTGATTTGTGCAATTTTTATTAATATTAATTGGATAAATGATATAGCATGTTATTTTGGATATTTTCTATCAATATATCTAGTACTTTTTATAGCATTGATACCAGGTTTCATCTATATATTTATGCTAATTAGCCTATTGTGGAATAAAAAAGAAAAAAAGACAAATAAGAAAAAAGAAGAAGATGTTACAATATTAATACCAATGTATAATGCAAAAAAATCCATCAAAGAAACAATAGAATCTATAAATAAGCAAAAATATTGTGGAAAAATCTATATTAATATAATAGATGATGGTTCAACTGATGGTTCATTAGAACTATTGAAATCTATGAAGCTAGGTCCAGAAATAACAATATTAGAATCAGAGCATAAAGGAAAAGCATATGCATTAAATGAGGGATTAGAACATGTAAAAACAGACTATACAATTACTGTAGATAGTGACACTGTTCTTCATCCACTAGCAGTTAGAAATATCATGCATAAATTATCAAATTCAAACAAAAAAACAGTAGCTACAGCTGGATGTTTATTTGCTAAAAATGCTAAAAAAAGTTTCATTACAAAATTACAAGAATGGGATTATACTTTAGGAATATTTGGTGTAAAACTATACCAAGGTAACTACAACTCAACATTGGTTGCACAAGGCGCATTTAGCGCTTACAAAACCGAGATTTTAAAACAAGTAGGAGGATGGCAAAACTGCGTAGGAGAAGATATTGTTTTAACTTGGGAATTATTGAGCAAAGGATATGAAACTAATTTTGCAAAAAATGCAATTGCCTTTACAGAAGTTCCTGAAACATTCAAAAAATTGGGACATCAAAGAAAAAGATGGGCTAGAGGTATGATTGAGGCTTTTAAAAGAGTGAAAATCATAACTTCTAAAAAGCTTAACTATAAATCAAAATTCCTAATGTGCTTAAACGTATTTTTCCCTTTTATAGACCTTGCACTTCTTATTTTTATACCACTTGGGTTAATTTTATTAGCATTTGGAAACCAATTACTAATTGGTTGGTTGACACTGCTTGTCATTCTTCTTGGAATGTTACTTTGCCTAGTTATTGAAATAAAAAGAAAAAATATGTTAAAAGAAATTGAATGTAAATTAGAAAGAAGAAGTATATTAGCCTTTATTGTTTATGCTTTATTGTATGCATTCATTTTAGCTCCATACTGTTTAATAGGATATATTTCTGAATTGATAAATTTTAAGAAAAAATGGTAATTAAATCAAAAGCCTTAGTAAATACTCTAAGGCTTTTTACTTATGTTAGATTTGTCCCTTGCCGAAGGACAATAAATATGATATAATACCCACATATTAGAAAAAAGTGGCGTCCCCAAATTAGCCAAAAATGGTCAGTCCGTACCTGTCCCCAAACTGACCAAAGAAAGGAAAGATATAGAAAATGGGATTTTTTGAAAAACTAAAACAAGGAATGAGCAAAACAAAAACATCATTTGATGAAAAAATAAGCAATGTATTCAAAAGTTTCAAAAAAGTAGATGAAGACTTTTTAGACGAATTAGAAGAAGTACTAATAATGTCAGACATAGGAATGGATACATCAATAAAAATAATGAATAATTTAAGACAAAGAGTAAAAAAAGAAAAAATACAAGATGAAGAAGAAATAAAACAAGCACTAAGAGAAGAAATAATACAAATACTATCAAAAGTAGATAGAGGACTAAAACTAAACACAAAACCATCAGTAATATTAGTTGTTGGTGTAAATGGAGTAGGAAAAACAACATCAATAGGGAAAATAGCAAACAGATTAGCAAAAGATGGAAAACAAGTAGTAATAGCAGCAGCAGATACATTCCGTGCAGCAGCAGTAGAACAACTTGAAATCTGGGCTAATAGAGCAGGAGCAGACATAGTAAAAAGAGAAGAAGGAGTTGATCCAGCATCTGTAGTATATGATGCAATAAAAATAACAAGGCAAAAAAATGCAGATGTTTTAATTGTTGATACAGCAGGAAGATTACACAACAAAAAATATTTAATGGATGAGTTAAGAAAAATTCAAAAGGTAATTCAAAAGGAAATGTCAGATTGTGATGAAGAAGTATTATTAGTAATTGACGGAACTACTGGACAAAATGCAATATCTCAAGTAAAAGCATTTAAAGAAGAAGCAGACATTACAGGACTTGTATTGACAAAACTTGATGGAACAGCAAAAGGTGGAGTAGTAATTGGAATTGTGGAAGAAAATAATATACCAGTCAAGTTTATTGGTGTAGGAGAACAAATAGATGACATGGAAATCTTCAATCCAGAAGAATTTGCAAGAGCAATTATATGAGTCACTTAGATACTAAAATAGCTATGTAAAAAAGAGGAGGAAGAAGAGTGAGCGAGGAAAAAAATCAAAAAAACACTACCAATACTCAAGCAAATGAAAAAGTTGAAACTATATTAGAAACTGGAAATACAAGAGAAACTAAGGAAAGAAATAGAAAAGGTAAAAGTAAAACAAGAATGTTATTAGTATTACTTTTTATTGCTATATTTGCAGTAATCAGTTACATACAATTACGTGGAAGTTACTTAGAATATCAAGAATTAGGAGAACAATATATACAAATTTTCTATACAAACCTAATTTATAAATATACAATAATGGCAATAAACTTTGTAATAGTATATTTCATAATTTACATGACAAACAGAGGAATCAAAAAAGGATTAAAACCTTTTTTTGAAAAAGAAAACAAAAAGATGCCAAAATTACCAAATAAATCATTAGCGTTAGTAATTTCTGCAATTGTAAGTATAATAGCTTCAGCAGTATTAATGCAAAAAATAATGCTAGTAATAAATAGCACATCATTTGGAATACAAGATCCAATATTTAACTTAGATATTTCATATTATATGTTTATAAAACCAATAATCGATACAATTCTAATATACTTTACATCATTTGTAGTAGGCTTAACATTATACATGGCTTTATATCATGTTATAGTATTTAATATGTACTTTGATGGAATAGACGGAAAAATGTTTAAGAAAAGTCTATTTATGAAAAAGTTACTTAGAAATATAATGCTACTTGCAGTAGGAATAGCATTAATGACAATAGTGAATACGCAAAATATAATGCAAGGAAAAATTTTAACAGTAAATGATGATATAGATATAGTAGGTGCAGGAATAACAGAATCTACAATAAAATTATGGGGATATGTAATATTTGCATTTATCATAGTAATATTTGTATATAGAGCATTAAAAGCATTTAAAGCAGAAAAAACAAGTAAAGTATTAAAAAATTTAGCAGTAATACCAGGATATCTAGTTGTATTATTTTTAGCAATGGTAGTATTTGATTTAATATTTGTAAACACTAATGAACTAGATAAAGAAAAAAATTATATTGCTGAAAATATAGAAAACACAAAAAGTGCATATAATATTGAAATAGAAGAAAAAAATCTTGAAAATTCAGGAACAGTAACAGAAGAAGAAGTAGAAGAAAATCAAAATATAATAAACAATATTCCAATAATCACTCAAGATGCAGTATTAAAAACAGTACAAGATAACCAAACAGAAACAGGATATTTCTCATATAGAAATGCAAACCTTGCAAATTATGAAATAAATGGACAGCTACAGACAGTATATATAGCACCAAGAGAAATTACAAGTTCAGGAAGAACATATTCAAACAAAACATATGAATATACACATGGAATGGGGCTAATCATAGCTTCAGCGTCACAAAGTACAGAAACAGGAAATGTACAATATGTTCAAAAAGAAATTTCAGGTAGTGATGAAACAATAAATATATCTGAACCACGTATATATTTTGGATTAGAAACTAATGATATAATTGCAACAAATGCAAAAAATATACAAGAATATGACTATACAGATGTTGATGGAACAGACCATACATCAACATATAATGGACAAGCTGGATTACAATTAAACTTTTTAGATAGATTAGTATTAGGAATCACAAAAGGAGATTTAAATTTAGCATTCTCAAATGAAATAAGTGATGATAGTAAAATATTAATAAACAGACAAATAATTGCAAGAGCAAAAAAAGCATTACCATATCTAATATATGATGAAAATCCATATACAGTAGTAACAGATGATGGTAGAATAGTTTGGGTAATAGACGCATACACAGTATCAAGCAGTTATCCATATTCACAATATACAACAATTGAGCATGATGGAATCCACGAAAATATAAATTACATTAGAAATTCAGTAAAAGTATTAGTAGATGCATATGACGGAACAATTTCATTCTATATAACAGATAGGACAGACCCAATTGCAATGGCATACAGAAATATCTATCCAACACTATTTGTAGATTTAGAAGAAGAAATACCACAAGACATACAAGAACATTTAGTATATCCACAATTCTTATATGATGTACAAGCAGAAGTTTTAAAAGTATATCATAATGTAAAACCAGATGTATTATATAGAGCAGACGACTTATGGGATATAGCAAAATACAATAGTGTAAGAAATACAAGATCAACAGGAACATATATGGATTCATATTACACAATGGTAAATGATGATGGAAATGAAGAATTAGGACTAATTCAAGTTTATACACCAGATGAAAAACAAAATATAATTTCATATTTAGTAGGAACAACAGATGGAAGTTCAAATAAATTAAAATTATATAAATTCTCAGCAGATAGTAATATAGTTGGACCAATGCAATTAGACCAACAAATAGAAGAAGATGAAGCAATTTCTGCAGAATTAGAATCACTTAACACAACAGGAACAAGATTAACAAAGCAAATGATAATTGTTCCAATAAACAATACTTTACTATATGTAGAACCAATTTATCAAACAATGTTAAATGAATCAGAAATACCACTACTTAAAAAAGTTGTAGTAGCATCTGGAAACAAAGTGGCAATAGGAGACACATTATCTAAAGCATTACAAAATCTACTTTCACAATATGCTGTTGATATAGAAGTAGAAAATACTGAAGATATAGAAGGACTAATAGATGCAATTATAAAAGCAAATGATAATTTAACAGAATCAAATAACAGTAATGATTGGGAATTAATGGGTAGTGATTTGAAAAGATTACAAGAATTAATTAATTCATTAGAAGAATTAAAAGCAGAAGAGGACCAAAAACAAAAAGAACTAAATAGCACAACAGATAATAATGCTGATAATCTAGGAGAAAATAATAGTACATCATTAGAAAATACTACAATAGAGAATAACGGAAATCAAAATACAACATCTACAAATAGTGGAAGTTTAAGTGAAACAATAAATAATTTTATAAATGGTAATGAATAAAAATTGCTAAAAAAACCACTATAATATAAGAAATATTAAAGGTGGTTTTTATGTTTGTAAAAAAGAAAAAAATAAACTTGTTAGAACAAGCAATAAGTGAATTAAATAGAATAATGCAAGAAGGAAATTTTGTAGAACTAAGTTATTTATTAGGAAATAAAAAAGAAATGTTTATTAGAAATTTCTTTGCAGGAATTTCTAGAGGTGTAGGAATAGGAATAGGGGTAACAATAATTACTGCAGTTTTAGTTATTATTTTGCAAAAAATAGTAACATTAAATATTCCAATTATAGGAGAATACATCGCTGATATAGTAGAAATAGTGCAAAGAAGCAGATAACAGGGATTAGGGGACGGTCCTAAAAATCCCTGATTTTAGGGATTTAGGGACGGACCTTTAAGAATAAAAAACAGGGATTTTTAATCCTATCAATTAATCCCTGTTTAATTTATAAAATACTTTTTTACCTTTTTTCAAAATAGCATAACCATCTTTAAAATCATTGTCTGACAATTTATAATTTACATCAGAAATTTTCTCATCATTTAAAGAGATTCCACCTTGAGTAATCAAAGTTCTAGCTTGACCTTTAGAAGGTGCAATACCTGTTAGAATAATAGCATCTAATAAAGAAATATCTGAACTCTCAAGATTTACAGTTGGCATATTATCTAAGCTACCTTGACCACTAAATAATGCATTTGATGCTTCTTCAGCTTTTTTAGCTTCTTCTTCACCATGAATTAATTTAGTAATTTCAAAAGCAGCAACTTTTTTAGCCTCATTTATTCTTTCATCTTTATAAGCAGTTAATTCTTTGATTTTTTCAACTGGTAAAAATGTAAGCATTTTTAAAACAGTTTCAACACTATCATCTTCAATATTTCTCCAATATTGATAAAATTCATAAGGTGAAGTTTTTTCAGGACTTAGCCATAAAGCACCTTTTTCAGTTTTACCCATTTTTTTACCTTCTTTAGTTGTAAGAAGCTTAAATGTTAAACCATAAGAGTCATCTTTTCCAATTTTTCTAATTAAATCAACTCCACCGATGATATTAGACCATTGATCATTTCCACCCATTTGTAATTTGCATCCATAAGTTTCATACAAATGAAGAAAATCATATGATTGCATTAACATATAGCTCATTTCAAAAAATGTTAAACCAGTTTCCATTCTTTGTTTATAACATTCTGCAGCTAGCATTTTATTAACTGAAAATAAGCTACCAATTTCACGTACAAATTCAACAAATTTTAAATCTAATAACCAATCAGCATTATTAACTATAATTGCTCCATTATCACCATCAAAACTAACAAATTTTTCAACTTGTTTTTTGATACATTCAACATTGTGATTAATTTCTTCAGGTGATAACATTTTTCTCATATCATTTTTAAATGAAGGATCACCAATAAAAGCAGTTGCTCCACCAACCAATATGATAGGTTTATGACCGCATTTTTGCATATGACTTGCAACCATTAGTGAAACAAAGTGACCTACATGTAAGCTATCTGCTGTTGGGTCTATTCCTATATAAAAAGGAACTGTTTCTTTGCTAAATAATTCCTTCATTTCTTGAGGATGAGTCATTTGCTCAATATATCCTCTTTCTTCTAATATATTAAAAACATTTTCCATCAAATTCATTCCTTCCGTCTTTAAATTATAACATTGTTTTAGCATTTAAATTTTTTTGATTACCATTAAAACTATTTTGTAAATTTTGGATTTCTTGATAACCTAAATATCGATTTAAGTTTTTTACTGAAATACCAGTTTCTCCAGAAATAGTATCTAAAGATTGTTCAAATCCATTTTCTGTAACATATTGTTTGAATGTAGAAAATTCCAAACCATCTTTTCGACTACATTTAGGACATACATTCCCTTCTGATACATAAAAACTCCCACATCTACTACATCTGTTTAATTCCATAACCTTTTCCTCCATTTCATCTTTAGACAAATTCTTTTAAAATCTACTGTATTTTATCATAGATTTTTAGAAATTTAAAGGGTTTTTTGGAATTAATTTAAGTAAAAGAGATTGAAAGAAATAATTCTGCTTGAAATCTTATATTAAGTTTGTTGCCAAAGTAAAAAATAAATTAGAAAGTGTACCTTATTAAAGCACACTTTCAATACTCATTCTATAATCATTTGCAATTCTAGAATGTGGTTTTTGTCTGGTTTTGGTGGGCGTGAAGAAAAAAATCACGCTCTTTCTTTAATCTTTTGACTGCAAGCTCTCTGGTCTCACAGTATGCCTTGATAGAACCAGACCGTTCATCGTCAGTTGTCCATACTACATAAAAAGTTTTTGTCTTCATGACGACCTCCTTCTTTAAATTATAAAACTATAGGATAATATAAATATAGCACTTTTTGAAGAAAAAGTAAAGTTATACTTGTTTGAAAATTTTGACAACCAACAAAAAATATGCTAATATACATCTAGTTTAAAAACAAAAAATTGAAGGAGGAATAAACATGAAAGCATATGTATGTAAAGTATGTGGATACATACACTTTGGAGAAGAAGCTCCAGAAAGATGCCCACAATGTGGAGCTGGAAAAGAAGCATTTGTTGAAAGACAAGAAAGTGAAGGAGCAAAACAATACGCAGATGAACACAGAATTGGGGTTGCTCAAGGATTAGATGAAGAAATTGTAAAAGGATTAAGAGACAATTTCAATGGAGAATGTACAGAAGTAGGAATGTACTTAGCAATGAGTAGACAAGCAGATAGAGAAGGATATCCAGAAATTGCTGAAGCATTCAAAAGATATGCATTTGAAGAAGCAGAACATGCTGCTAAATTTGCAGAATTATTAGGAGAAATTGTATATCCAGACACAAAGAAAAATGTAATGCTAAGAGCAGAAGCAGAACACGGAGCATGTGAAGGTAAAAAGGCAATTGCAACAAGAGCAAAAGAGCTTGGATATGATGCAATCCATGACACAGTACATGAAATGTGCAAAGACGAAGCTCGTCATGGAAAAGGATTTGAAGGATTATTAAAAAGATATTTTAATTAAATCCCTATAAGGGTAGGAAATGTAAAATTTTCTATCCTTTTTAATTTATTTCGAAAAAGAGAAATAATTTGATAACAAGAAGAGAAAGAACTATAATTTATATAGGTGATGAAAATGTTAAAAAGAGAAGTATATTTATCAAGAATTAGAGGTTTCTATGATTCTGATTTAGTCAAAATTCTTGTAGGAATAAGAAGATGTGGAAAATCAGTAATATTAAATCAGATAGTAGATGAGATAAAAGAAAAGGGAGTAGAAGAAAATCATATCATATATATAAACTTTGAATTGATTGAATATGAAGAACTACAAGACTATAAAAAATTAAATAAATATATCAAAGATAATATTAAAGATAATAAAATGTATTACATATTCTTAGATGAAATTCAAAGAGTAGATAAATTTGAAACGGTAGTAAACTCATTAAGAGCATCTTTAAAAATATAAGCATATTTATAACTGGTTCAAATAGTAAACTGTTATCAAATGAACTTTCAACAGTTTTATCGGGAAGATATGTATTGTTTAATATATATCCTCTAAACTATAAAGAATTTACAGATGAAAACAATATAAAAGATCATCTTCATAGTGTATTTGACTCAATTATACTAAGAGATGTAGTAGAAAGATTAGGGCTAAAAGATATAGTTTTGTTTAATTTACTACTACAATATGTTGTTGATACAACAGGCAGAGAATTTTCAGCAGAAAATATCATAAAATATTTGAAAAGCGAAGGGAAATCAATATCTACTGAAACCTTATATGTGTATTTAGATGCATTGTGGTCGCATTGGGGACGTTTCTCATGCGACATTTTTAAATTAAAGAAATATTATTATAAAATTTTTATAATAAATGTCGCATGAGAAACGTCCCCAATGCGACACCCGTTAGTCCTTGTTTTCTAAATCTCTAAATTTTTCATCAAATTCTGGTAAATGTTTTTTCAAATTAACAGCCCTTAAATTTCTATCAGTAAAGCAATGTTTAGTTTCAGCTATAATCACAGGCTTACCAGTCTTTTTATCACATACATCATAACCAATAGTCATACGAACACCATTATATTCTTTAACAAAAACTTTAATTTGTATTGTATCATCAAAAGTTACATGATGTTTATATTCACAATTAACAGCTAAAACTGGAATATTAATACCTTCTTTTGCAAAAGAAGAATATGGCATATCATATTGGTCAAGCCAATAGCATCTTGCTTCTTCCAAATACCTTATATAATTAGAATGATGAACAATTCCCATTCCATCTGTTTCATAATAATTAATTTTTCTTTCATAAACAGGTTCTAATATTTCTTCCATAAAAAAATCGCATCCTTTCATCTAAAATATTATAAATACAAAAAAATTTTTTGTCAAATAGTTGAAATTGTAAACATAAAGTGATACACTAATACTATTACTATACAAAAAGTTTCTAGATATAGAAACAAACAAGGAGGTAAATAATATGATTGAAATTGTTGGTCGGATTGAAGGAGAAGTTAGGTTAAGTGATGAGAAAACTGGAAAATTGGTGAAGATTTCAAAAGAAAGACTTGTTAAAGAAATCTCTAAAATCGAAGATTTGGCAAGACATTCTGAGGACAAAACAGAGCTAGAAATATTAAAAGCATGGATTTTTAATATTTATGGTATTCGGTTACAAGAACAGGATGGAATAATAGAACTCTATCCTACACAAGTACAATTCGGAGGAAGAAAAACTAATATTTTTATTAAAGATAATATCAAAGTATATAATCTTTTATGCCAAATTGTAAAAGACGAACAAAATAATCGTATTAGAAGAAGAGAAAGTATATAGCAATATATACGAAAAGGTGCTATAAAAAACATAGCACCTTTTTTAGGTGTGCCCAGCATGGACAACAACTTGTGGGTGAAAGTCCCATACAGTGCCTGATAGTGGCGAACTGTTAGTAAATGGCAAGGGTGTTCACCGTGAGGTGGAATCTGAAAGAAGCCAGAGTTGCAAAATCTCGGTCTGACGAACAGAAATCACATATAAGTAGGAAAGGGGAATATAATCCCAAAGCAGTAATACAACAAGCAATAGCACAGCAATTAAGCAAAATCTATGAACCAATATTTTCAGAAAGTAGTTATGGATTTAGACAAAATAGAAGTTGCCATGATGCAATATTGAAAGCTAAAGAAATAATGAATAATGGATATAAATGGGTAGTAGATTTAGACTTAGAAAAATTCTTTGATACAGTAAATCAAGATTTACTAATATCAATAATAAGAAAGTATCTACAAGCAGGAGTACTAGTAAATGGAGTAATTGAAAAGACAGAAAAAGGAACACCAAAAGTCAATAGAGAAATTTAAAGGTAAAATACGAGAAATAACATCAAGAAGTAATGCAATGAGTATGGAAACAAGATTTCTAAAACTGAGACAAGTAATAAGAGGTTGGATAAATTATTTCAAAATAGCAAACATGAAAAAGATAGCACAAAAGTTAGATGAATGGATACGAAGAAGAATAAGAATGTGCTATTGTGGCAATTATACCGAACGGTACGTACGGTGGTGTGAGAGGACGAAGTATCAATTAATGGTATTTCTCCTACTCGATT